>CAOKRJ010000010.1 GCA_948471115.1 uncultured Clostridium sp. | reverse complement strand
CATATAATTATGCCATACCACATAATTATGGATAAACTATTAGAAGAAAATAGAGGTAATGATAAAATTGGTACTACTGCTCGTGGAATTGGTCCTACATATTGCGATAAGTATGAACGCTCAGGAATAAGAGTTCAGGATTTTGTAAACCCTGAGAGATTTAAAAATTGTGTAATAAGAAATGTTGAAAATAAAAATAAAATTTTTTCATTATATGGAAAAGAGCAATTAAATGCAGAAAAAATTATTGAAGAATATTCTAAATATGCAGAAATCCTTAAACCTTATGTTGTTGATACTGTTGTATTGTTACATAATTGTATAAAGGATAATAAAAAATTGCTTTGTGAAGGTGCCCAAGCTACTCTTTTAGACATAGATTTTGGTTCTTATCCTTTTGTTACATCTTCAAATCCATCAATGGGTGGAATTTGTGCTGGTTCAGGAATCAGCCCTAAAAATATTGGGGAAATTTATGGTGTTATTAAGGCATATTCATCAAGGGTTGGTGCTGGTCCATTTTTGACAGAACAGTTAAATGAAACTGGAGACAAAATTCGTGAGCTTGGTCATGAGTATGGTACAACTACAAAAAGACCTAGACGTTGTGGTTGGTTAGATTTAGTTGCTATAAAGTATTCTGTCATGGTTAATGGTATTACTGGAATTGCAATTAACCATATGGATACAATCGGAAAGTTTGATAAAATTAGATTGTGTGTAGCTTATAATCATAAAGGAAAAATTACTACTGATTTTTCCACAAATCCAGATTACTTAAATAATTGTGAAGCTGTCTATGAAGATTTTGATGGAAATTTCGGAGATTTATCTAATTGCAAATCTAGAAATGATTTACCTATTAATGCTCAAACTTATTTGAAAAGAATTGAAGAGGTTTTAGAAGTTCCTGTTAGGTTTGTAGGGACTGGTGCAGGGCGTGAAGACCTCATTGTTTGTTAATGTTAAAGAATAATAAAGGAGTGATGTCTTTGAACAAGACTAAGAGAAAGATTTTTGAAACCTCTATGAATTTATTTGCTAAGAAAGGGTATGAAGCTACTAGTATTGAAGAGATAACATCTGTTGTTGGTGTTGCTAAGGGTACTCTTTATTATCACTTTTCTAGTAAAGATGAAATTTTCAATTTCTTGGTTGAAGAGGGTATGAAGCTCTTGAAAAATAGTATTTTAATTAAAACTTCTAAAGTGGATAATGCTCAGGATAAGTTGAAAGCTATTATATTAATCCAAATAAAGGTTTTACTAAAATATGAAGATTTTATTACTATTTTGCTTAGTCAAATTTGGGGACATGAACCTAGAAACATAGCTTGTAAAAATTATGTTTTTGATTATATAAACATTATTGAAGCAATTATTCAAGATGGAATAAATAATGGTGAACTTGATGATGTTGACCCAGAAGTACTTGCCTCAAGTATTTTTGGATTTACTTGTTCAAGTTTATTGTATAAGATTAAAACTCAGGGTGAGCTAGATATTCATACTATTTATCATGAATATGTTAATGTTCTTTTAGGAAAATATTTCAGGTGAATTATCTTCTATTTCTTTATCTTTGACTTTTTCGCAGTTTTGATGTATAATTATATTAATTATTATATTGCAGAAAAAATTAGGAGGATTTATGGTTAATTTATTTGAAGGATTTAAATTATTCACAAGCTATATTGAAACTGAGTTTGTAGAGGACCGGCTTTTTGGCTATAACTATTTGCTTCTAGAAGAAGACTTTAATAATCTTTTTGGAACTTTAGCTGTAAAGTTAGATTATGCAGATTTTCCTAAAAATTTAATAGCATGTTTATCTGATGAAGCTAGATATGATGAAGACAAATCATACTTTTTGGTAAAATATGGATTTGATAAATTCATATTTTCACGTGGACTGAATACTACGCTCCTTTCTCTTGAATATTCTTATACAGATGGATTAGAATATGTTCTATGTCGTTCGTTCTTCGAAAACATAAAACTAATTACTGCATAATATGTATAATCCTTATACAAAGGTCACCCCAGTGGGGTGGCTTTTGTGGTTATATAATATTTTCACTTGAATTTTATATTATTATGTGATATTTTATATATAGATTTTTTAAGGTTATTTTAAGATTTTTTCTTAAAAGTATATTTACCTAAGAGAGGATTGAGTAAGATTATAGAGAGTTATGATTATTCTAAGAGGAGAAAAAAACGTAAAGTTAATTATGTAAGAGTAGCTATTTTTCTTATTATTTTAGTTGCTTTCATTTGGTGTATAGGATTTTCTTTTTTTGGTAAATCTGATAAGAATTCTACAGATGGTTTAAGTGTTGTTGATAGTAATACTTCTGAGACTTCCGCTTTTGAGGATACTACTATTCATTTAACTGCTATTGGTGATATTATGTGTCATGGTCCTAATTATAAGGCTGCATATATTTCTAGTTCTGATTCTTATGATTTTTCTCCTTTTTTTAAAAATATTTCCAATTATACTTCTAAAGCTGATTTGACTATTGGTAATTTAGAAACTACATTTGCTGGTAAGGCTCGTGGTTATAGTGGTTACCCTACCTTTAATTCTCCTTCTGAGTTAGGACAAGCTATTAAGGATATTGGTGTTGATGTTTTGGGTACTGCTAATAATCATTGTATGGATAAGGGATATTCTGGTCTTTCTAGTACTTTAGATGTTTTAGATGAAATGGAGTTTTCACATATGGGTACTTCTAGAAGTGAAGAGGAACAGAGTTCTATTTTAGTGAGAAATGTTAATGGTATAAATATTGCTTTTCTTGCTTTTACTTATGGAACTAACGGTATCACTATTCCTAAAGATAAGTCTTTTTGTGTTAATTTGATTGATAAGGATTTGATTTTGAAACAACTTGAGTCTGCTAAAAAAATGAATGTTGATATGATTTGTGTTAATATGCATTGGGGTGTTGAGTATCAAACTTCTCCTAATTCTGAACAAAAAGAGCTTGCAGATTTTTTATTTAAGAATGGTGTTGATATAATTTTGGGGAGTCACCCCCATGTTCTTCAACCAATGGAAAAAAGGACTATTACTTTAGATGATGGCTCTACAAAGGATGGCTTTGTTATCTATTCTTTGGGTAATTTTATTTCTAATCAGTCTGATGTTAATACTCAGGATACTATTATATTGAATTTACAGATTACTAAGTCTGGTAAAGATGGTAAAATTAGTATTGATAGTTTTGATTATATTCCTGTATATTGTTATAATAAGGGTAGTAGTGCTAAAAATCGCTATGAGTTGATTGATTTGAAAAAGAGTATTTCAGATTATGAAAATGGTACTAGTTCAATTAATTCATCTTTGTATAATACTTTTAAATCTGAACTTCAAAGAATTGAGAAGATTATGAATTCTACTTTGAATTAATTTTTAATGTATTCTATAGCAAAAAAAGTGGCTTGCCACTTTTTTTGTATTTTAAATATATTGATATTTTTCCCTGTTTATATATAAGAATATTATACTTACTATTAGTGCTAAAATTTCCGCAAATACTACTGCAAGCCATATTCCGTTTACTCCCCAAATTGCTGGCAGTATGAATATCATTGCTACTTGGAATAGCAGTGTTCTTAAAAATGAGATTGCTCCAGATACTATTCCATTGTTTAGTGCTGTGAAGAATGATGAACTAAATATATTAAATCCACTTATTAAGTATGATATTGAAAATATCCTTATTGCGTTTGCTGTCATGTCTAGTAATTCTATATCATAGCTTACAAATATTGATGCTAATATTTTTGAGGTTATCTCTGCTATTATTGTCATTATTAGTGAGGTTATTCCTATTAGTTTTATACTCTTTTTTAATAGATTTTTTAGTTCGTCTGTATTTCCTGCTCCATAGTGATATCCTATTATTGGAGCTGTTCCTAGTGAGTACCCCAAATATGTTCCTACAAATATAAATCCTACATACATTATTATTCCATATGCTACAACCCCATCTGCTCCTATGTATTTCATGAGTTGCATGTTATATAACATGTTTACTAATGATAGTGATAGGTTTGTTAACATTTCTGATGAGCCATTTACACATGCTTGCAGTATTGCTTTCCATTCAATTTTTGTTTTTACTAGTTTTAATTTACTTCTATTTGGACGTATAAAATATATTAGTGGTACTATTCCTCCTATTGTTTGACTTATTCCTGTTGCAAGTGCTGCTCCAAATACTCCTTGTTTTAATACATACATAAATAACCAATCTAATATCATGTTCGATATTCCTGTTATTATAGAAATCACTAACCCAAATGTGGGCTTTTCTGCAACTATTAAAAAGCTTTGAAAACAGTTTTGTAGTACAAAGGGTATTAGAAAAATTATTAATACAGTTCCATATGTTATACAGTCTTGTAGTATTTCTCCTTCTGCTCCTAGTAATTTTGACATTGGTTTTACCATTACTACTGCTATTATTGTTAGTATTAATGATACTATTATTAATATATAAAGTAACATTGAGAAATATCGATTTGCTTTTTTTATATCTCCTTCTCCAATTGTTTTTGATACTAATGCACTTCCTCCTGTTCCTATCATAAATCCTAATGTTCCAAATATCATAAGTGCTGGCATTATTAGGTTTACTGCTGCAAAACTGTCTGATCCTACAAAGTTTGATACAAATATTCCATCTACTACTCCATATATTGATGTGAATATCATCATTACTATTGTTGGTATCGTGAATTTTATTAATTTTTCATATGTAAAATGTTCTGATAGTTCTATTTTCATTTATTTTTTCCTCCTATTTCTATTTTTTCATGTTTTACTTGTTATTCGTCTTCATTTTTATTATCATTCCTTTCTTTTCCATACATAAATAGGTACAAAAATGGACTCTATTATTTTTTAATAACCGAGCCCACTCGACATCTTATCGACTTTATAATTGGGATTATAAGTCCTCCGATGACTTTCATATTTTTTATACTTTACTATATTTTTTTATTTTTGTCAATCTTTTTCTTTGGCACTGGTGTTACTTTTTCTATTTCCATAATAATAGATTTACAAAATTCAGAGTTATCAATATCTAATACATAATGTTCTTTTGCTCCTTTATATGGATAACCTATTTCAGCATTTTCCATTTTGTCCATTATGCAATCCATTTTTTTTACAAAAGGTACATTGTTACAAACTATAATAACTGGTTTATCATTTACATATACCATGAATTCTCCAAACATCTTCTTGTACCTTATCTCTCCTACTCCATTTATTTGTTCACATATATATTTTATATACTCATTTGTTGTTGCCATTTTTCTCCCCCCTTTCTACTTTCTTTATTTTTTCTTTTAATAGGTTATATATTGTTGTTGCTATTGGCACTCCTAATAACATTCCTAGAATTCCTCCGATGCTTCCTCCAATTGTAACTGCTACAAGTACCCATATTCCTGGTAGTCCTACTGAGTTTCCTACTACTTTTGGATATATCACATTTCCTTCTATTTGTTGTACAATTATTATAGATATAATAAATGTTACAACTTTTAGTGGATTAACTGACAGAATTAAGATTGCTCCAACTATTATTCCTATAAATGCTCCAACTATTGGAATTAGGGCTGTAACTCCTATTAAAACACCTATTGGTATTGCATAAGGAATTCTTAGTATTAGCATCACTATTATACAAAGTGTCCCTAGTATAGCTGCTTCTAAACATTGTACTGTAAAGAACTTCCTGAATACATTGTTTGCTACTTTTCCTATATTAATTACTTTTTCTACTTTTTTCCTTTCTATATATGTGTTTAACAACTTTTGCATTTGTGTGTTTAATCTTTCTTTGTCTATTAATATGTATATTGCAAATATTATTGCTATAAATATATTAGATACAACACTAATGGTATTTGTAACTATGGATATTGAAAAATTTAGTAAGTTTGGTATTTGGTTTATAATTTGTTCTTTCATGTTTTCTACATTTATATTAAAGTTATTTATGTCTAATAATTCTATATCTATTTCCTCTAATATATTATTTATTTTTTCTACAAAATATGGCATATTTTCTATTAACAAGTTAATAACTTCTATTAGTCTTGGTACAATTAGAGTAATTACTAATGCTATTACTAGTACGATTACTAATATTGCAAAGATTATAGAGATTGTTCTTAATATTTTTTTATTTTTAATTTTTCTCATTTTCCTTTCAAAAAACGACATTGGAATATTTAGTATAAATGCTATACTTCCTCCTAATATGAATGGAAATATAACTTTTATTATACAATTTACAATATTTCCTACTATATCTAAGTTAAGTACTACCCATAATCCCATAAGTGTATATGTGATTAATATTATGTATTTTTTTAAGTTCATTTTCTTTTCTTGCATGTCCTTCTCCTCCTATGCCATTTTTGCATTTCTTCCTTTTTTTTCATCTTTATTGTTCTATTATACTATAAAAGCAGATAATTATCAATAATTACCTGCTCTATGATTTTATGTTTTGCATTTTATGATTTTTTATAATTATTTCTCTATCCTTATAATTTTTGTTGCTATTTTTTTGATAAATGTTTCATCATGTTCTACAAAAATCAGTGTTGGATTATATTTTAATATTGCCTCCTCTATTTGTATCCTTGTTATTATATCTATATAATTTAATGGCTCATCCCAAATATATATATTGGCTTGTTCTGATATACTTTTTGCTATTAATACTTTCTTTTTTTGTCCTTCGCTCATTTCTTGGATTTCAGTTTCAAAATCTAATTTTGAAAATCCCATTTTTGATAACATTGCTTTAAATATACTTTCTTTTATGTTATTTTCTTGTGTAAATTCTTTAATTTTCCCTTTAAATTTTCAGTATCTTGTGATACATAAGATATTTTTAAATCTTTTGCTATTTTTATTTCTCCATTATATTGTATCTTTTCTCCCATAATTAAGTTTAACATACTTGATTTCCCTATTCCGTTTTTTCCAACTATCGCAATTCTGTCCTTGTTTTTTATTTCAAACGAAATTGGTAAGAATATTGTTTTTCCTTCATATTTTATCTGTAAGTCTTTTGCTATTATTAGCTCACTTTTTCTACTTTCTATTGGAATTATTTTTAAGCTTTCATTTTTATCTATATTGTTTAATAATTTAGACTTTTCATCTATTGCCTTTTCAATTCTTTCTTCCATTATTTTTGATCTTTTCATCATTTTTGCAGATTTATGACCTACATATCCTCTATCTATTTTTGTTTCTATATTATTCGTTTTATATTTTGATTTCTCAACTATATTTGACCATTTTTCAGTGTTTTTTGAAGCGATTTCAAGTCTATTTATGTCTTTTTGTAGCTTTTCGTTTTGGATTTTTTCGTAATTGTCTTGCTTTTCTCTATTTTCTTTCCATGTTGAAAAGTTTCCTTGCATAATTTCTATGTTTGAGTTGTTTATAGAAATTATGTGATTTACGACTTCGTCTAAAAGACTTCTGTCATGTGATACTAAAATGAAGCCCTTTTTTCTTTTTAAGTAGTTAATTATGTTATTTCTAGTTTCTATATCTAAATGATTTGTTGGCTCATCTATAAGTAGAAAATTATTTTCTTTTAGGAATAAACTTATCAATAATATTTTTACTTGTTCTCCTCCACTTAATAGATTAAATTTTCTGTAAAGAATCTCGGCATCTGTATTAAGTAAGTTTAATTCTTTAATAATTTCCCAGTCTTCAACATTTGGTGCGATTTCATTTACTATTTCTATTGACATTCTGTTTTTGTTTTTTATTTCAAATGGAAAATAATCAACATTTACATTTTTCGTAATTTTCCCATTATATTCATACTTTCCTTGTAGTAGTTTAAAAAAAGTCGTTTTCCCTTTTCCATTTCTTCCTATTAGCCCCAATTTCCATTCTGTGTCCACATTGAATGATACATTCTCAAATATATTATTTATGTTTCCATCATATCTAAATGTCAAATTGTTTACTTTTATTTGTGACATCTTTTCTCCTTTATTACATATTTTTAATTATTTAGATTTTCTTTAACCTTAGGGCATTTAGTATAACGGTTAGACTGCTAAATACCATTGCTATACTTGCCCACATAGGGTTTATTGATATTCCTATTGGTTTTAATATTCCTATTGCAATAGGTATCATTAAAGAGTTATAGAAAAATGCCCAAAATAAGTTCTGTTTTATGTTTTTTATTGTTTTTTCGCTTATATTTATTAGTTTTAAAATAGAATGTAAATCATTCTTTGTTAATATTACATCTGATGAATCCATAGCTATGTCTGTTCCGCTTTTTACACTTACTCCAATATCTGCATTTGCTAGTGCTGGACTATCGTTTATGCCATCTCCACACATCATTACATATCTTCCTTCTGCTTTTAACTTTTTTATCATTTCGACCTTTTCTTTTGGTAATACATTTGCTATTATTTCTGTTATTCCTAATTCGTTTGCTATCTTTTCTGCTGTTTCTTTATTGTCTCCTGTTAACATTATCGTTTCTATTTCTTTTTGACTTAATTTTTGAATGACTTGTTTTGCATTTTCTCTTATAATATCATTTACACCAATAAGTGCAATTATCTCATTACCTTTTATTGCATAGATTATACTGTTTCCTTGCTTTGCAAGTTCTTCTTCCTCTTCTATATATTTATTTTCTATATCATATTTTGTTAGTATTTTTCTATTGCCTAGTATTATTTTTTTATTTTCGATTTCTCCAACTATCCCAAAACCAGATATGTCCAGAAAGTTATCTACTTGCAGTTTTGTGATTTGTTTTTCTTCCATATAATCTGTGAATGCTTTTCCTATTGGATGTGTTGATTTTGCTTCTACACTCCCTATTAATTGTATAATTTCATTTTCTTTTAATTTACTATAATTATATATTTTAGAAATTTTTAATTTTCCATATGTTAATGTCCCTGTCTTGTCAAATACTATGGTATTTATTTTTGAAGCATTTTCTAATATTTCACTTTTCTTTACTAATATTCCATTGCTTGCACATAGTCCTTCACTTATTACTATTGCTAGTGGTGTTGCTAACCCCAGACTACATGGACAGGCAACAACCAGAATTGTTACAAAAGTTATTATACTATCTCCTATTCCATTGCCTAATATTATATTTACTATAAATGTAATTATTGATACTATTATTACTATTGGTACAAAATACCCTGATATTTTGTCTGCAATTTTTGCTATTGGAGCTTTGGTGTTACTTGCTTCTATTACAAGTCTTACTATTTCAGATACTGTTGATTCTTTTCCTATTTTCTCTGCTTTATATTTTATGAAACCATCATAGTTTAGGCTTCCTGCAACTACTTTTTCTCCTATTGTTTTTGACGTTGGCTTGCTTTCTCCTGTTATAAATGCTTCGTCTAAGTGTGCTTTTCCGCTCAGTTATTTCTCCATCTACTGCTATTTTTTCTCCTGGTTTTGCTATTACTATGTTTCCCTTTTTTATTTCATCTAGTGTTACTATTTTCTCTTTTCCTTCTATTTCTATTGTTGCTTTATTGGGTGTTATTTCTACTAATTTTTGTATTGCTTCTTTTGTCTTGTCTTTACTTATTCCATCTAAATATCTTCCTAGTTTTATGAAATATATTACTATTGCTGATGATTCAAAATATAAATCCATTGTATAGTTGTAATTACCTTTTATTATCATATACATTCCATATATACTATATAAAAAGCTACTTACTACACCTATTGTCACTAATGTATCCATATTAGGTATTTTATGAATTAAATTTTTATATCCATTTTTCAAAATGTCAAATCCATATATTAGGAATAATATTGTTAGTATTAATAACGTTATTACATATATAATTGGATTATGATGTGGATTAAATATTTTAGGTATTGGTAAGTTTATCATATGCCCCATGGAGATATACATTAATATTATTGCTAGTATAGTAAATATTATAAATTCAGTTTTCTCTTTTTTACTTTGCTTTTGTATTTTAAATTCTTTAAATATTCCTAAACTTGCAAAACCTGCTTGTTTTACATATTTTTCTAACTTCTCTTGGTTTAATATATTTTCATCATAATCTATAGTGGCATTTCCCATAACAAGATTAACAGTTGCATTTATAACTCCATTTTGCTTGTTTAAATATTTTTCTAGCCCATTTGAACAGGCACTACATGTCATGCCTTCTATTGATAAAATTATTTTTTTCATTCTTCTATTTTTCCTTTATTTCAAACCCAAGATCTTCTATTTTTTCTTTTATTATGTCTCTTTCGATTTTTTCATTTGCTTTTATTATTACAGTTCCATTATTATGGTTTGCTATTACTTCTTTAATTCCACTTATTATGCTTAAACTATTTACTACTCTTTTTTCACAACCTCCGCAAACCATTCCTTCTACATTTATCCTTATTTCTTCCATATCTTTTACCCTCTTTCTATTAATTTTTCAAATTTATCGCTAAATTCTCTTTTGTACTTTTTTAAATTTATTGGTTTTAGACTCTTGTCTGTAAAACAATGCCTTGTTTCTCCTGTTAACACTATTGTGTTTGTTTTTTTGTTTGTTATTTCATAACTTACAGTCATTCTTACTCCTGTATATTCCTTTATGTAAAGTTTTATTATGATTGTATCTCCAAAAGTAACATGATATTTATAATTACAGTTTACTCCTAACACGGGGATTGTAATTCCATTTTCTTCTAATACCTCAAATGGCATATCTATATTTTTTAACCATTTACATCTTGCTTCTTCTAAAAATCTTATATAATTAGAGTGATGTACTACCCCCATTTTATCTGTTTCATAATAATTAATATATCTTTCAAAAGTAAATTCCATATTTCCTCTCTTTTCATTTTTACTATTATACAATTTATTATTGTATATGCTATTATATATCTTATATGTTTTTTTGTAAATAACTGTTAGTACTATTGATTTTATCACTTTATTTATTATGCTTTAATTTGGTAATTTATATAACAGTTTTTTATCATTATAGTCAATTTCATTATTGGTAATAATGTATTCTTCTTATCACTTTTTGTATTTCTTATTCTTTATACCTATTTAATAAAAAAATTTAATGTTGTTTATTAATATTATAATAATACTATTATTCCTGTGTTTCTTCCAGCTACTTCTTTGTCTACTCTGTAGGAATGAAATTTATCTGAGTTACATACTGTACATAGTCCACAGTCTATTATGTTTTCTTTTTTTAATCCTATTTGTAACATTGTTTCTTTGTTGATTAATACTGTATCTATATTATATTTTTGTATATTGTTATATTGCCTTCCTTTTGATATTACTTCATTTATATTTGCTAAATATTTGAATTTTTCATAAAATTTCTCTGATATATCTTCATCTACTTCAAAATGACATTTTCTAATACTTGGTCCTATACAGCATATTATATCTTTTGGGTTACATCCATAGTTATCCACCATGTTTTCCACAGTTTTCATTGAAATTAATTTATATGTTCCTTGCCATCCTGAGTGAGTATTCGCAATTACTCTTTTTATAGGATCAAAAAATAATAAATCAATACAGTCTGCTATAGATATTGATAATATTTTATTTTTTCTATTTGTTACTAGTGCATCAACATCTCTAAAGTCTTTTGTAAATATTCCTGCATCTTCACTTTTTACGCATTTTACTATATCTGTGTGTGTTTGATATGGTCTATAAATATTTTGATAGTCTAGTTTTAGCATATTGCATAATTTTTGATAATTTGCATATGTCTCTTCTTGCTTTTTGTAAAATGTATTATTACATCCAATATTTATAGGTTTTAGACTTATTGCGTGTTGTATAATTTCTTCATATTCTAAGAGTCTCGTAAATTGAAGATATGAAATCCCATTGTTGTTTTTTATTATATAGTTTTCCATGGCTCCTCCTTTTGCCATAATATAACTTGATATTTTAAATACTAAATATATCACATTTCCCTTTAAGATACAAATAAATATAATAATCTAAAAAATTTATTTTGTAAAACTGCCTTTTGTAAAATAAAAACTAAAACCATTTTAACTATATATAGTTATATTTATTATTACCTGTATTAAATCCACATATCGATTTATAGTTACAATAGTCACATCCTGTTTTTCTGTTTTTGTAGTATGGCTTTATGTCAATATTTCCTTCAAAGATTTCCTTTGCAATTTCTTTTACCGTTTTTATTGTATTGTCTTGTAGCTGTTTAAATTCTTCAACGCTTGCACATGATGATTTTGATTTACTTATGTTCTCTTTACTATCTATATATACTGGTACAAGGTTTGATGCTCCTTTTTCTAAGTCTTTATCCATTTTTCTTATTACGTTTATGTCTGATATTATTATCCCTTTCATTTTAAATTGCTTTTTTATTTGTTCTTCTATATCTTCTTTGGTTGTTTTTCTATCTGCTTTTATAACAGGTTCTATTAAATTAAAGTACAATACTCCTGCTGGCATAAAATCTTCTATTTTGGTTACTGCATCCATGTATGTTAAGAGTTGAATTTGTAGTCCTGCCATAACTTCATCTAGATTAATGTCTTTTACTGAAGATTTATAGTCTATTATTCTTACATATTTTCCATCATTTGTTTTTAGTACATCCACTCTATCTATTTTTCCTGTAATTTCTACCTTCTTACCATTATCTAGTTTAACCTCTATGGCTGGATACTTACCAACTTTTCCAAATTCTATTTCATGTCCCCATATTTCAAAGTCACTTTTCTGAATGCTTTCTACTATGTATCTCATTGATTTTAGTAGTACTCTTATTAGTCTTGAGGTAAGTGTTCTAAATTTTGCACTACTTGTGAATATATAGTTTTTGTTGAGTTTTAATTTTTCTTCTATAATTTCTTTAACTATTCTTTCTAGTTCTTCTTCTGTAATCTTTTTTATATCTATGTTTTCATCTTGTATTTTTCCAAAAAAGCTGTCTATTGTATCATGCATAAATGTACCAGTGTCTATATTTTGAATTTGGAATGTGTCTTTTTCATTTATATTTAGACTATATTTTAAGTAAAACGAAAATGGACATCTCCTATATTGCTCTAGCCTAGAAATACTTGTAAATATAGTATCTCCATATATCTTTTCCAAGTTTTCTTTTGTTATTTTTTCTGGCTGATTTGTATAGTTTTGTGCTTTTATTGCTTTTTCTAGTCTTTCTTTCCATTCATCATCATGAGAATAAATTTTATACACTTCAAACCAAATAGGGTTTATTTGTTTTCCTTCATTAAAATCTCTTAAATTTATTAATAATTCTTCAAATGTTGCCTTTTTATTTGTTATTATACTTTCCTTCTTGATAATATCACTTTTTTCTTGTAAATCATTAAACATCCTCTTTATTTTATAGATTAATGTTGATGGTTTTAAGGCATTTCCATCATTTGATGTGGATGAATATGACAAATATAACTTTTGCTCTGCAGTAGTAAATGCTTTATATATATTAAAATTTTCTTCATAAATGTTTTCTTTAGTAGTTTTTGCAAGACTGATACCTTTTTCTTTTAAAATTTCTCTATCTGTATCATTTATAAATCCTTCTTCTTTGTTCGCACTTGGAAATATTCCATCATTTACTCCTATAATAAATATTACTTTGGTTTTTTTACTTCTTGACCTGTTTACATCTCCTATAACTACTTGATCCATTGATGCTGGTATTGCTCCTAGATTATTTTCACTAAATGCTATTTTTAATATTTGCGCAAATTTTTCAAAACTTATCTCATCTTTTCCAAATATTAAAATTATCTCATCTAAGATTTCCATAAGTAAATTCCATGAAGATATGTATTCTAATTTTATTTGTTCACTACATTGTACTTGTTCCCCTCTATTTATTAGTTTTTCCTGAATATTATTTTTTATTAAAAATTGATATAGTTCTCTAGTTATTTGTTTTACCGTCTTTTTACCTTGTAATTTAGCCTTAAATTCTAATAGTGGCTCAACTATAAGTTTTCTTATTCTATTTAATTCTAGTGCATCTTGCCCTCCTATTGTCCAGTCTTTACTATACCATTTATTGTATTTTATTCCCCAGTGTCTTGCATAATTTTCTGTTTTAAATATTTCTTCTTCTGTTATGTCACAAAATCCTAATTTTATATAGTTTATTACAGCTTCAAAGTCCCAGTTTTTTGCAAAAATTTCTAGTAATGCCAATACATATTTTATTAAAATGTTTTGACTTAAATCTTTCTTTGTGTCAATAAATATAGGAATATCATATTTTTTAAATATTGCTTTAGCAAGACCTTCATAATCATTTATATTTTTTGTTATTATAGATATATCTTTATATCTAATTCCCTCATCTCTTACTAATTCTACTATTTTTGTTGCTATATGTTCTATTTCTGAGTATGGATTTGATGATAAAAATAAATCTATGTTTTTTATTTCTTCATTATATTTTTTGAATGGTGTTTTATATAAATTTTCTTCCAAATGTTTTAATTCATTATTTTTAAATCTGTAATATTTATCTAAATATATTGGATTTTCTATTTGTATACCATTATTATTTACTAAGTTTATAATTTTTGATACTGTTTTCTTATTGGTATAAAATATATCATTTTCTTTATTTTTGCTTTCTAGTAAAGAATCTGTACATATTGTAATGTTTACTAGTTTCGCTACTTTCAATAATTCTAAGATTACTTTGTATTCCTGTGGTGTAAATCCTACAAATTCATCTATATATATTATTGTGTTTTTAAACATCTTTGTATATGGCAATTGATTTGCAAGTATTGTTAAAGTATCATTTTCGTCTATAAAGTTGTTTTTTATCCTTTCTTCAAACTTCTTATATATGCATAATATATCTTGTAATTTACTTTTTAAATATATATCTTTTTCTCCTTCTATTACTCTTTCTATGTCTTCTAATTTTACCCAATGAGTCTTTAATTCAGTAATAAGTCTTGATATAATTTCTACATTTTTAGAAGATTTCCCTAATAGCTTTAACTCTTTTTTACTCCTATCTAATATATCATAAATTATCATTGATTTTCCATATGAAGATAAGTCTGTTTTAGTAACTCCTCCAACTTCACTTTTTACTCTATGTGCCATACGATTAAAAGTTAATACCTCTGCATTTATAACTGATTCTCCTTTTATTGTTTCAAGGAGCTTTGTTTCTAACGTAAATGAGAATTGCTCTGGTGTTATAATATATATCTTTTCTTCATTATATATTAAATTACTAATTTCTCTTAAAACATATTCACTCTTACCTGTTCCAGATTTTCCATATATTAATCTTAAACTCATATACTTTGCTCTTTTCTAATTTAATTTTTATAATTACTTTATACAAAATGTTACATATAATGGTATGGACTTTATACTATTCGTAAATCCAAAATTTTTAGTAGATATCCTAATAGAATATTTTGGATTATATTTTTCTTTGTATATATTTAAACTTTTAGATTGAGTATTGTCTCCTGCTTTTACTTCAACTGGTATAATACCCGCTTTGTTATGTAGTAAAAAATCGACTTCTGCTTTGTTTCCAAAATTCCAATAATATAAAGATATATTATTAGTTATAAAAGCTTGTGCCACATAGTTTTCTACAATGGCTCCTTTAAACATAAAGTTTTCATTTAATAATATTTCTGAAAATTCTATTTCCAATAGTGATGTCAATATTCCAATATCACTAAAATATAGATTAAATGTGTCTTCTTGTGCATATGCCTTAAGTGGTGATTCTACTTTATTAATATATTTGCATTTATGTACCATTTCACTTGCTTCTAACCAGTCTATCGCACTTTCAAAACCTCTTTTATTAGCTCCTTTTTCAATATCAACATATTTAAATTTCTTGTTTTCTTTTGCTAAAGAACTTGGGATAGCATTATATACTTTTCCAATTTTTATAGATTCATTATTATTTAATGTATATTTGTTCATATCTGCTAAATATGATAAAACTATATTCTTTAATATCTTCTTGTTCCACAGTAATATATCTTCATTTACATTTTTATAATCTAAAACTGATACATGCATTCCACCTATAAATAAATATACTCTATACATATCTATTAACTTATCATGTATACTTATTTCTTCTAAATTATCATAACATCTTTTTATTTCATCTACCCACATCTGCTTATCTAATGCTATTAAAAATTCCTCAGAATCCATAGGGTGCATGAATTCAATTTGTACTTTACCTACTGGAAATGAGGATTTAAATCGACGTATTTTTACTCCTAACAAACTTCCTGCACAAATAATTCTATAATGTAAATTATTTCACAAAATATAAAAATCCTTTCCCTAATCTTATTTTAGATATAATACTACGCGAAACCCAACAGTCAAAACAGGATTACTATCTGTAACAAGACCATATCGGTAACACGCTGGATAAGCAGCAGAAGGAGCAAGGTACTCACCACCACGAAGAATATGGTATTGAACATTTGTTTCGTTTCCGTTGCCTGCTTTATATAATGATGTCTCATCTGTCCATTCCCATAGGTTTCCTGCTACATCATATACATGATATTTTTCTGTTTGTCTACTTGCTCCTGTTGTTAATACGTCTCCATTGTCTGAACTATAACTACTTGTTCCTCCTTCTGTTTTTCCTCCAAATGCTGCTAAATACCATGCATCTGTATAATACCCTCTTGCCATTCTTCCTTTATATTCTATACTATTATTTGCATGATTTCCCCAGTTTGCTGAATTTGTTAAATCTGTCTCTGTTAAATCTGTTCTTTCTACCATTTGTTTTAACATTACATCCCACTGGGTTCCTGTTATTAGTCCACTACTTACACTATTTGTATTATACATATTCTTTGCATTTTTTTGTGATGTTGTCCAGTCTATAAAATTCCATGGTACAATTCCTGCCTTTGATTGTGGTATTCCTTCTTTGTTATATACTTTGTTTGAACCTGTATCTATTTGTGTTGATGTAAATTCCGTTATTGTTTTTGCTAGTCCTGCTTCATATCTTGCTACATAAAATCCTCCATATTTTCTTATTTGAGGTAATTCTGATGAATACGTCGTTTTATCCCAACCTGTATTACATAGAATTCCTGCTCTTGATGTTGTTCCTGTTGGTTTTTGTGTTGTTCCATTCCATACTTCACTTTTTACATATTGTTCTTCTTTACATGGTATCCATATAAATTGATTTCCTTTTAAGTTTATTGTGTATTCCCAAGTTGTTTTATCTGTTTGTCCATCATACTTGTCTTCCTCTTCATCACTTATTATTACTCCTGTACTTAAATTTCCTCCTACATAGTAAAATCCTTTTGGCACTGGTATGGTTTCTCCATTTCCTACTGATACGGCTGTTACTGTTTCTATATTCCAATTTTCTTTTGGCTCTACAATAGTTCCTTCTGGTTGTTGTTCTTCTATTGTATTTTTAGGTAAATTCCCGTGAGATTACATTTCCTTCTCCTGCATTGTTATTTTCAATATCTTTTGTATATGTCATTTTCCCTGTAGATATCAATGTCTCCTCTGCTTCTACTTTTGCATCATATATTATTTTGTCTAGTAATTTTTTTGTTCCTACTATATTGTTTATTACTGCTATCCCTAATATAACAGCTATCATTATTAATATAGATAATACTATATTTTTTTTATTCATCTTCTGTCTCTCCTTCTTTTTATATATTAGTTACATATCAAATAAAACTCTTATTAACATCTACTTAACATAAAGTACCACACGAAAGCCGACATCCAAAACGGTGCTACTATCTGTAGAAGTGCCAGAGCGGTAACACGCTGGGTAAGGAGCAGAAGAATAGAGGTATCCGCCACCACGATGAACACGGTACTGAACGTTTGTTTCATTTCCATTCCCTGCCTTATATAATGATGCCTCATCTGTCCATTCCCATAGATTTCCTGCTACATCATATATATGATATTTTTCTGTTTGTCTACTTACTCCTGTTGTTAACAAGTCTCCATTGTATGCACTATAACTACTTGTTCTTCCTTCTGTTTTTCCTCCAAATGCTGCTAAATACCATGCATCTGTATAATACCCTCTTGCCATTCTTCCTTTATATTCTATACTATTATTTGCATGATTTCCCCAGTTTGCTGAATTTGTTAAATCTGTCTCTGTTAAATCTGTTCTTTCTACCATCTGTTTTAACATTACATCCCATTGGGTTCCTGTTATTAGTCCACTACTTACACTTTCTGTATTATACATATTTTTTGCATTTTTTTGGGACATATTCCAATCTATAAACATCCATGGTACAATTCCTGCCTTTGATTGTGGTATTCCTTCTTTATTATATACTTGGTTTGAACCTATTTGTTTCTGTGCATCTGTAAATTCTGGTATTGTCTCTGCTAGTCCTGCTTCATACCTTGCTATATAAAATCCTCCATATTTTCTTATT
This sequence comes from uncultured Clostridium sp., assembly GCA_948471115.1. Taxonomy (GTDB): domain Bacteria; phylum Bacillota; class Clostridia; order TANB77; family CAG-508; genus CAKPSH01. Next base: position 21,077 of record CAOKRJ010000010.1, on the reverse strand, counting down.
TGTGGTAGTTCTGATGTGTATGTTGTTTTATCCCAGCCTGCATTTGCTAATGTACTTGGTGTTTGCGTTGTTCCATTCCATACTTCACTTTTTACATATTGTTCTTCTTCACATGGTATCCATACAAATTGATTTCCTTTTAAATTTGTTGTGTATTCCCATGTCGTCTTATCTATTTGTCCATCATACTTGTCTTCCTCATTATCACTTATTATTACTCCTGTATTTAAGTTTCCTCCTACATAATAAAATCCAATTGGCACTGGTACGGTTTCTCCATTTCCTACAGAGATAGCTGTTACTGTTTCTATGTTCCAATTTTCTTTTGGCTCTACAATAGTTCCTTCTGGTTGTGATTCTTCTTCTGTATTTTTAGGTAAATTTGGAGACACAATATCTTCGTCTACATTACTGTTTTCAATATCATTTGTATATTTTGCCACGCCACTTGATATTAATTTCTCTTCTGCTTCTATTTTCGCATTATCTATTATCTTGTCTAAAGACTTTCTTGTACTGATTATATTAATTATTAATAATATTCCTAAAAAAACTACAAATATTGCTGTTACTAGTATTGCCTTATCTGCTTTACTTTTTATTAATCCTTCCATCTTTTGTCTTCCTTCCTTATTTATCTTTTATGAATTTCATATTTAATATAGCATATATTATAACACAAAACAACTAATAAAATTATTTTTTTATAGAGAATTGCTTATGCAGTTACAGTTCAAGCGGTAATAATTCACTATAAACTTGTATTTGTAGAGGCAGGCCCTGTGTCTGCCCGTTGAAATAGGAAGAAATTATAACATTTGTATTTATTATAAATATATTACATTTTCATTACAATATATTTTTTTTGGTACCTGAACTGTAACCCTTTACAGCCTGTTTTGCTATAATCTAATATATATAAGCAAAAAATTAGAGGATTATTAAGTAAACTCAATAATCCTCTATGCACATTTTTTACGTTCCCAATGTGCAGTGTAGTTTTATCCTACATTTGCATCTTCATTATTAAATGGTATAAATTTGTTTATTCCTTGTGTGTCTACATTTTCTACTCTAAATTCTTTGAATGATTTTAACATTGTGTTATCTACGAGATTTTCTACTTCATCTTGTGAAGAACTTTCTACTAATACTAATTCACTAACTAATATCTGTCTTGCATTTAATAGCATCTTTTTTTCTCCTGTTGATAATCCTTTTTCTTTTTGCTTAAATGTTAAATTTCTAACTACATCAGCAATTTCGTAAATATCTCCACTTTTCATTTTGTCCATATTGTCTCTATATCTTTTATTCCAGTTTTGAGACATTTCTGTTTCATCTTCTTCTAAAATTTTAAATACTCTTTGTGCTGAATTTTTATCTATTATTCCTCTAACACCTACTTCTTCTGCCTTTGCTGTTGGTACCATTACTTTGACTTCACCTGGCATTTTTATTATGTAGTATGACTGTTTTTCTCCTAATATGTTTTTCTCTTCTATTGCATCTACTGTTCCTGCTCCATGCATTGGATATACTATGTAATCTCCTACATTAAACATTATAATATCTCTCCCTTCATAGTTGTGATTCCTTTTGCTTACATATAAAATTATACTACAATATCTGGTAAAAGTCAAAAGATTTGGAAAAGTTTTTTGTGAATTTCTTATGTTATCCTTCTCCTCTTATGTGTTTTCTAGTCATTTCTAACAAGTCTAATTTTGAAAAACCTATTACTTGAGTCTTTGACCTGTCTTTCTTTAATTCCTGTTTCATTAGATTTTCAATTTCATTTTTGTTTTTTTCTAATTTCATGTCTATATAATCAATTATTATAACTCCTCCAATATCTCTTAATCTTAGTTGTTTTGCTATTTCTATCGTTGCTTCTTTATTCACCTTTAATATTGTTTCTTCTACATCCCTTTTTCCTATATATCTGCCTGAATTTACATCTATTGCTGTCAACGCTTCTGTTTTGTCAATCGTGATAAACCCACCACATTTTAAATATATTTTCCTTTCTTTAACTTTTTCTATCTGCTTTTCTGTATCATATATTTTTAATATTTCTTCATTTTTCCTTAACTCTATTTTTAAATTCTTGTCACTTTCAATATTTCTTAATATTCCTTTAATTTCTTTTTCATACTTCTCTTTATTAATTATAATTCTAGTTATATTTTTGTCTATTAAATCTATTATCATCTTCTTTATAAAACTGTTTCCTGCATCTATTAATACAGGTACTTCTGTTGCCATATTTGCTTTTTGTTTTATGTTTTCCCATTTTTGTATAGACTCCTCTAAGTCTTGTTTGATTTCTCTTTCATTTCTGCCTACACCTGATGTTCTTATGATTGCTCCATAATTTTTAGGTATTACCTCTTTTACAATATTTATTAGTCTCTTCTTTTCTTCTTCATCTTCTATCTTTTGTGAAACTGTTATTATCTCTGTTTCTGGCATTAGAACTGTAAATCTATTTGCCAAACTAATATGTGTTGATACTTTTGCACCTTTAATGTTTGTTGCAGCTCTTTTTACTTGTACTAAAATTTTGTCTCCATTTTTTATTATTTGACTTATCATTTTTTCACTTTTTTCTTGTTGTTTTGTAATATCTACTTTAGGTAATAAATCTTTTAAGTGTATAAAAGTATTTTTTTCTTCTCCTATATCTATGAAAGCTGCTTGCATTCCTGGTAATATGTCTTTTACTATTCCAAGGTAAATTTTCTCCTCTAAATAGTTTTGTCTTTCTATATGTTCATATTTCTCTATTAATATTCCGTTTTCTAATAATGCAATTGTTGTTCCTTCGTTATTTTCGCTGATTATTATTTCTTTCATTTTCTATTCCTTTCTATTGCATATACCGATTTTATATACAAAATACACTAATTAAATTTGTTCATTGCACTATCTATACCATTTTTTATTATATCTATGATTGCAGATTTTGCATCAACAATACCTTCATCTAGAATTTCTCTTTCCTTTTTTGGTATAGGTTCTAACACATGATTTATTAAATCTCCTTTAAATTCTGGACTACCAATCCCAATTCTAATTCTTATGAATTCGTCTGTTGATAGCTCTTGTATTACTGATTTCATACCATTATGTGAGCCAGCACTCCCTTTTTTTCTTATTCTTATTTTTCCTGTTTCTAAGTCTATGTCATCATATATTATTATTATTTGATTTAAGTCTGTTTTATAAAAGTTCTTGAATTCTCTTATAGCTTTTCCACTTAAATTCATATATGTCTGTGGTTTTACTAATATTACCTTTTCTTCGTCTATAGTTCCGCTTCCATATATCGCATTAAATTTGGTTCTTGTAACATCTATTTTTGTTTGATTTGCTAGACAGTTTATCGTGTCAAACCCCATGTTGTGTCTTGTGTTTGAATATTCTGGTTCTGGGTTTCCTAACCCTACTATTAGGTACATATTTCTCTCCTTTTTATATTAATTAATATAAATATTTGAATAATTATATCATATATAGCCAAAGAAGTCCACCAAATGAGAAAACCTCTAAGGAAATTTAATCATATTACAAAAAGGAAAGTGTATGGGCAATTAGCAATCGCTCCTACACTTTCTTTTTTGTAATACTAATGATTCTTTATTTTTTAGCTAATGGTTTCCCAATTATTCCTGTAACTGTAACACCATGATAATCATTCACTTCTTTAGAAAATTCTTTTATAAATTCACAAAATGCTTGATATTCTTCCTTTTGCTGAATATTAACTGGATGATACTTATCTTCTTTTGTTTCACTTGATCCAACCATCAATTTAACAACTGGATTTTTTTCTAAATCATATATTTCAATCCAGTTCTTACCCTCTTTAGCATTAACCATTCCAACATTCTCTTTTGTAAAGTTCATTACATCACCATAACTAATATCCCCACCATCAATAGATAAAGGTACTACACATAAAGAACCACTTTTAAAACCTACTGCATAGTACTTATAAACAGTTGTTGTCGTAACCGTTCTACCACCGCCACCTAAGCTAAAATCTTCCCATGTCGCATAAATAGATTGATAAGTCGTATCACAAAGCTTAGCAATTATATCCTTAATTCTCTGTCTTTCTTCACTATTAGCTCCTTTCTTTTCATTCAAAGTTTCCTTAATATAAAAAATTACAAATAATATAACAACAGCTACTACCCCGATTATAATATACTTGCTATCCATCTTTACCATCTCTTTCTATTTATTATTTAAATAAGCTTCATTATAAGCTTTTTTAGGTCTTTCAATATATGTTACATTAAAATTTCGCAAATCTGTATTCATAAACTGCTGAGTCATAATGCCATAATGATAATCATAAAAAGTAATACTTCCAATAGTTGAAAATAGATATTCTTTTCCATTTACTGCTATTCCATTTTCATAAAATACTAATGAATCTCTTAAATGTATAAGTGGATATCCTCCCCAAATAAGCCCAATTGTAAATAGTAAAATAAATTTTATTGCTCCTTCAAAACTACTAAACCATTCTTTTAATCCACTAATTCCTCTTACACCTGCTAAACATATAATTACGACTATTAGCACTCTACATAATACATATATAAATATTTTTGCTTTATTTATATTTGCCTGCGTTAACTCTTTTCCCATATTATACTCCACATTTACAATTAATAATTTATTTCCTATATTAAATACTTAATGATGATAACACTTTTATATGGTATTGTCAATTATAACTATATGGAATTTTTGCAATAAAAATTGGTAAATCCATAGTCTAAAAAATAATAAGCTAGATATCACACATTTTACATTACTTTAACTGTTTTTTCTAAATATACTGAATAAATATATATATTATCAACTTTTTTCTTCAGCATTCCTTCAATTGCCATTTTATATAATTCTAATTGTTTTTGATATTTCTCTTTTAGTAGTTCTTCTTTTCCTACTGGTACATAGTCTGTTTTATAATCTACTAATATAATTTTGTCATCTTGTGTTATATAGAATAAATCTATTATTCCTTGTACTAATATCTTCTCATCTATGTCTCCATCATAAATAAGATTTGCTGGTATATTTATATAAAATGGTTGTTCTTTATATACCTTTTTCGCATTTTTCATTTGGCTGAAAATGTTAGATTTAGTAAATGCACTTATTTTGTTTATATTAATGTGTTTAGCTTCTTTGTCAATTATTATTTCACGTTGTATTAGATCCTCTATTAATATTTTTATTTTTTCTGGTGTATATTCTTGTTTTTCATCTAGCTTTTGTAATATTAAATGTGTTAAAGTTCCCTTTTTAGTTGGTGATATTTCTATTTCTTCTTTTAGAAATTTGGGCTCTATGAATGAAAGTTTTTCATTCTCTTTATAAGACGCTAAATCTCTTTTTATTTTGCTTACAGAACTTTTTGCCTCTATTTGGGTTGATGTTATATATTCGTATTTCCAATTTAATTGGTTTTGTAATTGTTGTATTTTATTATTTTCTTGTCGATGTACCAAAGACACTATATTTTCTATTCTCTCTCTTACTCCGATTTCCCTTACAATTGTCGCCGTATCACATTTTGTTTTTGTCCATTTTCGTGTACAGAGTTGATTATTTCAGATTGTTTATGAATTTCTACTTTTAATATGTTTTCTATGCTTTTTTCATTATATAAATATATTAGTTCAAAAAAATCTAGATACCTCATATATTTTTTTAATATATTTTTACTTATTTTGTCTTTATTGTATTTTTCATAACACCTTAGCAGTTCTTTTTTGTCTTGCAGTTTTTTCTCTATGTCTTTTTCTGTTCCAGTTATTATAATTTTCTCTTTTGCTCTCGTTAATGCAACATATAGTATTCTGAGTTCTTCTGCTACTAGTTCTTGTTTCATTTTATTTGCTACAGCCCTTTTTGATAAAGTGTCATATTTGATATTTAGTTTTGTATCTATGTATTTACAGCCTAACCCTAAATTATTGTGTAATAATATGTCATCATTGTTTAAGTCCATAATATTAAATTTTTTTCCTGTTCCACTAAGGAATACTATTGGAAATTCAAGACCTTTACTTTTATGGATACTCATTATTCTTACAACATTTTCATTTTCTCCAATTAATTTTGCTCCACTCATATCACCACTTGTTATTGTAAGTTTGTCTATGAAATTTATAAAGTTGAATAGTCCCTTAAAACTCGTTTTTTCATATTGTTTTGCTTTTTCAAATAGCATTTTTAAATTTGCTAATCTATATTGTCCATTATTCATTAAGCTTACATAATTGTAAAATCCTGATGTAATATATATAGACCAGATTAATTCATCTAATGGAAGATATTTCGATTTTTCTCTCCAATTATTTATATCTTCCAAATATTTTTTTAGTTTTTTAATTATTGCTTCGTCTGTATTTTCTTTATTGATATACTGTTTTATTGAACTATAAAATGATATATCTTTGTTTTTTCCTCTAATTTTTATTAATTCATTTTCTGTAAAACTCCATATTGGACTTCTCATAATCGTTATTTGTGGTATATCATTTTCTGGGTTATCTATAACTCTTAATAAATTCATTATTATTTGTATCTCAAATGAATTTAAGTATTCTGATGTAGAATCACAAAATACTGGTATGTTTAATTCTGTTATTTCTTTCTCAAATATATTTGCTATATTTTTAGTGCCTCTTAATAATATTGCGAAATCTCTGTATGTTGCTTTTCTATGTTTCTTTTGTTTATCACATATCATATATCCTTCATTTATCATTTTCTGTATTTTATTTGCCACGAATCTTGCTTCTAATACTACATTTTCTATTGGTATATTTTCATTTATAATATTCTCATCATATTCTTCATTTGTTTCTATTATGTGTATTTCTGGTAATAAATTTTCTCCTTCTGGATATTCTTTGTTGCCTAAGTTTAAGTATTCTTCCTCATTATATTCTATTTCTCCAAACTCTTTTGACATTATATTTTGAAATATTAAGTTTGTTAAGTCTAATATTTGCTTTCTACTTCTAAAGTTTTTGAATAGTTTTATTTTTAGATTATCTTTTTCTTGCTTATCGTCTTTTAGTTTGTATGTATGATATTTTTCTAAAAATAGTTCTGGCATTGCTTGTCTAAATTTATATATGCTTTGCTTTACATCTCCTACCATAAATATATTGTTTTTTCTTGATATTGTAGTCAATATATATTCTTGTACTAGATTACTGTCTTGATATTCATCTATTGCTATTTCATCAAATTTGTTTTGATATTTTAGGGCTATTTCAGATGGCATTTCATCTTTTATTAATATAGCTAATGCAAAATGTTCAATATCACTAAAGTCAACTATGTTTTTTTCTTTTTTCTTTTCTTTTAAATTTTCTTCATACTCTATTACTAAATTTCCAATTAGTCTCATAGTCTTGTATAAGTCCTTTATGTCCTCATTTGCTGTTTCTGAATTATATATTATCTCATTTTTCTTTACACTTTCTATATTTGTTTTTACTAAATCTCTTTTCTTTTTTAATTCTTCTACTATTTCTTCTGGTGCATTTTTGTCCTTTGACCATCTGTCAAAACAAAATTCTTGTAAATGTTTATATAACTCCTCCCAGTTATTTGCTTCATAAACTCTTTCTAATTTTCTAACATCTTCTGAAAGTGTTACATAAATTTTAGGTATTTCGGGCTCTTTTTCTGCTCTGTCTCTTAAATCTCTTAATTGCAAAATTCCATCTAATATGTCATCTTTTGCATTTTCATATAATATTTTTCCCCACCCTGTTTTACTAAAGTCTATATGTTCCTCTAAATTAAATTTTTCTATTTGTTTATTTAACCATTTATCTGGATATGGCATACTCTGAATGTAATTATATATTTTTAATACTATATCTTTTAAGTTTTCATCTCCTCTATATGTAGTATATGTATTTATTAATTCTAAAAAATCTTCTTCGTGTTTTTCATATTTATCTTCAAAAATTTCTTCTAATGTTTCTTGTTTTAGAATCTTTAGTTCTATTTCATCGGCTATTCTAAAGTTCGGTGAAATGTCTAATTCAAAAAAGTTATTTTTAACTAGGTCTAAGCAAAATGAGTCTATTGTACAAATATTTGCTTTTGGTAATAATGTTATCTGTCTTTGTAAATGGATATCTTCTGGATTTTCTTCTATTCTTTTATATATAGTCTCTAATATTCTTTCTCTCATTTGTGCCGCTGCTAGGTTTGTGAATGTAACCACTAATATTTTATCTATATCTATTTTTTTGTTGATTATTTTATTTATTATTCTTTCTACAAGTACTGCCGTTTTTCCGCTTCCTGCTGCTGCTGCAACTAGTATATTATTTCCATTTTCATTTATGGCTTGTTCTTGTTCGTTTGTCCATTGCATTTTATTACATCCTTTTCTAGTTCACTTTATTAGACATTTTATCACAAATTACTTATGAAATCAATTCAAGAAATTTATCTCGTAATATTAGAAATAACTTTTTATTCAACTATATACCCTTTTGATTTGAATGCATTTTCTATATGTTGTACTCTTTTTAAAATTGAGACGATTAATGGTACTAATATTAAATTTATATTCTTTATCATATTAATTCCATTTACGTTAAATCCCTTTGATTTTAATGATTCTTTTATTTTATTTCCTTCATCTTTTAATATTGGAACAAATGCCACTGCTATACTTATCATTATTCCAATCTCTCTTGTGTTTATTTTGAATATTTTTAATGGTGTTAATATTTTCTCTATTGAATTTGATAATTGTTGTGGTGTAAAATTCCTTGTGAAGGTATATGTGAAATTGCATACAAGTATTAATCTTATTCCTATTAATATTGCTTTTTCTTTTGACATTAGTACTAAGTTTATTAATACAACAAATGCTATAAATGGCAATAACCTTATTATACTTCTTATTGCAGATTTTAAATTTACTTTTCCTATTATCATTAATAATATGTTTATAAAAAATATTATAGTAATTATTTTATAATCTGATATGAAAAATATTAGTATTGTATATAGTACAAATAGCATAAATTTTATTACATCTTTCATTTTTAATTTCTTTCCTTCCTAATGTAATTTTTATTTTTTCTACATTAGCTCTTCTAGTTTTATATCTATGCCCTTTTTGCGTAAATTTAATAAAGTTTGAATTTTGGGTGGTATCTGTAATTTTCTATTTTTCAGTTCTTCAATATTTTCTAATATCTCATTAGGTTTTATTTCTTTTACAATAATACCTTTTTCCATTAGTATTATTCTGTCAGAATATAATATTTCATCCATTACATTTGTTGAATATATTATTGTATATCCTTGTTTTTTTAATTTTCTTACTATTTCATATACTGTTTCTTTTCCCTCTGAATCTAACATTGCCGTTGGTTCATCCATTACTATGTATTTTGTTCCCATGCTTAATACACTTGCAATTGTAATTCTCTGCTTTTGCCCCATTGATAAGTCATAGCTTTCTGCATTTTCATATTCTTCCATATTTACTATTTTCAGTGATTCTTTAATTCTTTTTTCTAAATTGTCTAACTCTAAATTTTTTATCCCAAATGCAATATCATCATGTACATTATTAAATATTATCTGATTTTCAGGGTTTTGAAATACTATTCCAACTTTTTTTCTTATATCCATGAAATTCTTTTTATTGCTTAAGTCAATATCATCTACCATGGCTTGCCCATTTGTTGGCTTAGTAATACCACCTATCAGCTTTAATAGTGTTGATTTCCCAGATCCATTTTTTCCAATTATCGTGACAAATTCCTCTTCTTGTATTTTTAGGTTTATGTCCTTTAATACTAGATCTCCATTTTTATATTTGAAATTAACGTCTTTTAATTTTATCATTTTTATTAGTTTTCTCCTTAATTTTTGTTAAATTATGGGCACATTGAAATGTGCCCATAATTTGTTGTTAGATTTATTCTTCTACTAGATATTTATTTTTTAATGGTGTTAATATTTTCACAAGAACAAAAATTGTTATTATTTTTACAGGATACCTTATTGCTTCTAATGGTAGTTTTGCTGATAATGCAACTAAGTAAGCTTTTCCATATACAAGGTATGACCATAGTGATGATAAAAATAGATTACATATTACAGATACTATAAATGTAGCTATTAGTAATCTTATTATGAACTCCTTTGTGCTTCTTTCTTCTCCTGATCTTTGATATAGTATTAATCCATATATTAATCCATTTAGCATAGAGTCTATTGTATATCCTACAAAGTATGAGCCTACTGGAAATAGTAGTGCTCCTATTAAGTCTACAAGCCCTCCTATTAATGTTGAATATTTCGGTCCTAACCAAATTGCTGATAACATTAGTGGTACAAATCCAAAACTAAAAGAGAGGTTTACAACTCTAAAGCCTAAAAATCTTGATAATACTATTCCTAATGCTATAAATAGTGCTGATAATATCATTTTTTTCGTTTTTGACATAAAAATTTCTCCTTTCTTTTAAAACTAGAGTTCCCAAAAAAGGAGATTATATCTTTTCTCTTTTTCATAGCGGAATGCAAAAATAATTAAGCAGACTTTTCACCTTTGCCTCATTAACAACTTCCCGTTTAATGAGTCTTAACTAATTATTTCTTACTCTATTTAAATAATATTTTACAATATTATATTTGATTCGTCAATAACTTCCACAGAAATTTGAATGTTATTTTTATAGTACTCTATAAATGCTAATTTCTTTAAGTTTTTACCATTTACATTAAACTGTATTCTTTTATCATTTTCATGTATAAAACTTTATCTTAAATTCATATTTATTTAAAAGTTTATAAATCCTATATATCGAAAAAGTATGTTGCTTCTAAGTCTGCTTCAAATAGTAATAATGCTATAGGGTATTTTTTATATGCTATTCCTATTGTTGAATATACTTCTTTTGGTTCTGTAAATCCCATATGCCAACGTATTGCATATTTTTCTTCTGGTGTTAATTTTATATACTCTGTAATCATCATTACGGACTTTTCTCCATGACCATATGGTATTTGATCATCTACTGTATAATATGGCACCTTTTCCCATACCCCTAATTCGTTTTTTGCATTTCTATAATCTACTTTATAAAAGTTTGCTTTACATATATCATGTAATAGTGCTGTAATTATTATTGTGTCTTCTGGTACATTTATTTCAATACTTGCATTTTTTACCTTTTCTTTGAATATTTCATATACTTTTATACTATGTTCTACTAATCCACCTTTATAGTCTCCATGAAATCTTGTGCTTGCTGGTGCCTCAAAAAAATCTGTTTTCTCTATAAAGTTAATTAAGTTTTGTATTCCTTCTCTATTAGTACTTTTTAATAGTTCGATAAATTGTTCCTTCATTTCTATTTCCTTTCTTTTAATTTACTCTAATGTTTCTATTGCTTTAACTTTTTTCTATGATATAATTTTTATCTATTATATATTATTTCATATTTTATTTCAACTATTTTTTTACCATGACAATTTCATTGTAGGTTTGTCAAACATATGTCACACTTTTTTGAAAAATATATACTTTGAGTACCCTATATTGTTACAACCGATTCCCCTTGACTTTTATACTTTTTTAGGAACTCGTTGGGGCTCAGCCATCCTAATGGTCTCATCGGCAAATTATTATATTCCTTTCTCCAATCTGCTCCTCTATTCCTTAGATCTTCTAAACTACAAACTTTGTGATAAGTTATATCTACCATAACTAAAACCTCCTAAAATCTAATCTCACTACTTTTAGAACTATAATTTTATATCTGCTAAAGCTGCCTATACATACAAATTTTTATAAAGTGTACTTAACTGATTCTTACTGGACGGAGAATTTTGGCAATGTCAATATAGTTATTATATATTTAAATTATACAAAAAAATTATACGTTGTATGGGTAGGTCCTGTGTCTGGCCGTTGAAATAGGAACAAATTATAACATTTGTATTTATTATGAATATATTGCATTTTGAATGTAGGTGCACGGTGAACCATGCCCAAATAATTATAAATTTGATATGAATAATAATAATAATGAAAATATTTCAATTTATGTTTTTCAAAGGGCAGAAACAGGAACTGCCACTACATTTTCTCTATAATTTTAAATTCACCTAAAAATTTATCCTATCTACACCACCAATTTATATATGAAACCAGGTGTGAATTGTAACAATAAATGATGAAATTGCCCTGTCTTTTTGCACATTTTTGTTGATTTATCTTTTTTTTGATGATATAATCGAAAAAATAGAATTTATATGTTATAAATATTTAATTTTGGAGGTATTTGTATGAGTGATTTAGTATCATATTTATTTAAGACAAGTGCAGTTGAGGTTTGCCCAGAGAATAAACCTTTTTTTCTTACTTCTGGTTTAATTTCTCCATATTTCGTTAATACTCAATATGTTTATGGTGGTAAACAAACATCTTCGGATTTGCTTTCTACTATTGATGGTTTACTTTCTGATAGAATGAATTTACCAAAGCAAGTCTTTGATAGAGTTCTTAAACAATATGAATCAAATGAAATTTTTAAGAATGTTATTAATATTATGATTGATTCTATAAATAATAGTGTTAATATTGATGAGGTTGATTATATTTCTGGTGGAGAAAGAAGAGATTGGTTCTTTTCTAATATTATTGCTTATTTACTAAAAAAACCTCACATAACTATTTTTAAGGATCATGAAACTCTTGTAAGTAATTACGATTTTTCAAATACTGAGAAAATTTCTTCTTTGTCTGATAAGAAGGTGTTACATGTTACTGATTTAGTAACCTCCGCTTCTAGTTTTTCTCGTTTTTGGATTCCAGCTATTCGTGATTTAGGAGGAGTAATGATTGCTACTTGTTATATTGTTGATCGTAAACAAGGTGGAACTGAACTTTTAGCTAATGAGAATATTAAAACCATTTCCTTAATTAGCGTTGATGTTAATTTGTTTGAAATTGCTTTTGAATTGGGAATTATAAATGAAGTTTCTTTAAATATGTTAAAGAAATTTATTGATGACCCTTATAAAACTATGAGAGATTTCTTAATTGCCCACCCTGAGTTTATCGAAGATTCTCTAAAGGCTACTGATCCTAAGACTCCTGGTAGAATCAGAGATCTTTTAGATAAAGATTTATATAATCTATCTAATAATTAATACTTTATAGTATATAGAACAAATAAGAAAAATTTAAATTTTTCTTATTTGTTTTTGCCCCATTCACAGTTTTCGATTGTAAGGATAAATCTGTGAGGGCTAACAATTATATATTCTATATTAGAGATTATCTTTATTTTGAATTTAACCTTTTATCATATTTCTAATTGTATCATATAAATATGGCTTAAATTCATGTATAGGTAATGGTTCATCATATAAAATAGAATTAAAACAAGTTGAACTTAGTAATTCTATTATCATAAATAGTGTAACTTCTGGATTTTTTAAATCTATGTTATTTTCTTCTACTCCTTTTATAAATAGCTTATATATACTGTCTTCGGTTGTTTCTTCATAAATTTTTCGTACATTCTTATTATAAATCCCCCAAGATAAATCTTTTGATATAAATTTCAATAGCGTTGGTGCCTTTACTAATTCATCGATTACATAATTGATTATGAATATGACTTGATCAGATAAATTCTCAATATAATTTTTTCTTAGTTCTTTTAATGCTTCATTAAATAATTTTTTTGATTTTTTTGCTATTAATATATCTCTAATTTCATATTTGTCTTTAAAGTATAAATAAAATGTGCCTTTTGCTACATTTGCATTGTCTACTATGTCTTGTATTGATGTATCTTTCATCCCTTTTTCAGTAAATAATTTAAATGCTGTATTCAATAATCTTGATTCTTTGTCATTACCTTCTGTTTTTTCTTTTTTCATAACTATCATTTCTTTCTATAATTATTAGTTAATACTAGTTGTCTCTCTACAAAATATATTATTACACATTTTAGACGATTGGTCAATACTAATTTATGTTATTAAATTTGTGTTTGTTGGAATCATGAATTTTTAGGTGAATTTAAAATTGTAGAGGAAATGTAGGGGCGATTATTAATCGCCCCTACAACGTATATTTATAATTTTGTATAAATTCAAAAACATATAATCCTACCAACAAACCCCAATTTAACGTTATAATATAAAAATCCTCGTATGAGTGCTTTTTTTGTTTACTTTTTCATATAATTATTATGAAAGTATTGACCAATGGTCATAATGGTGGTATAATATCAAAAGTGACTTATGGTCAGTTTAGAAAGGAGTATTTTTATGGTTAAGTTTGGACAGTTTATTTGTAAACATCGAAGAGTGATTCTTATTTTATCTTTATTACTACTGATTCCTTCTCTTATTGGAATGAAGGCTACAAGAATCAATTATGATATTTTGGTATATTTACCTGATGATATTGAGACTATCAAGGGTGAAAATATCTTATCTAATGATTTTAATATGGGTGCCTTTTCAGTAGTGATTTTAGATAATATGCAAACTAAAGATATTATTAAGTTAGAAAATAAGTTTAAAGAGTTAGATAATGTTGAAAAGGTGGTGAGTATTGCTGATATTACTGGTAGTAGTATTCCAACAGATTTTCTTCCTGATAGTGTGAAGGATTCTGTTTATAAAGATGGCAAAACTATTATGCTTGTTACTTTTAAAGACCAAATTTCTTCTGATACTACTCTTAAAAGTATTGAGGATATGAGAAAAATAGCAGATTCTCAGTGTAAAATTAGTGGAATGGCAGCAACTGTTTTAGATACTAGAGATTTATCTAATTCCGAAATTATAGTTTATGTTGTTATTGCTGTTTTATTATGCTTAATTGTCTTAGAATTTGCTCTTGATTCTTATATTGCACCTTTTTTACTATTATTAAATATTGGAATTGCTATTTTGTATAATATGGGAACTAATATTGTTTTTGGAGAAATTTCCTATATTACTAAGGCAATAAGTTCAGTTTTACAGTTAGGTGTTACTATGGATTTTGCTATTTTCCTTTATCATAGTTATGTTCAAGAAAAAGAAAAGATTTCAGATATAAATGAAGCTATGGCAAATGCTATTGGAAAAACTCTTATGAGTGTAGTTGGTAGCTCACTTACTACTATTGCTGGATTCTTAGCCTTGTGCAGTATGGATCTTACTTTAGGAAAAGATATAGGACTTGTTATGGCTAAGGGTGTTCTTTTCGGAGTTATTTGCGTAGTTACTGTACTTCCTGCTATGATTCTTGAGTTAAATAGTTTAATTGAAAAAACTAAACATAAAGTAATATTACCTAAGTTTACAGGACTTAAAGATTTTATAATAAAACATTATAAAGTCTTTGCAATTGCTTTTATAATTATTTTGCCTATTGCCTTTTATGGCTATAAATCTACTGGAATTTATTATAACTTAGATAAGTCTTTACCTGCTACTTTAGATAGTGTTAGTGCTAATACATCTCTAAAAGATGATTTTAATATGGTTTCTATGGAATTGTTATTAATTGATAAAAATGTTCCAGATTACAGAGTTAATGAAATGCTTGATGAAATTGAAAATTTAGATGGAATTGAGTGGACTCTAGGATTTTCTAAAATTGCATCTTTGGGCATTCCTAAAGATGCACTGCCAAAAGATTTGTTATCTCTTTTCCAAAATGATAAATATCAAATGGTTATTATAAATTCTAAGTATGAAATGGCTACAAATGAGTTAAATGAACAGGTAACCAAAGTTAATGAAATTAGTAAAAACTATGATCAGAATTCTATTCTTGCAGGAGAAGGTCCTCTTATGAAGGATTTAGTAGAGATTAGTAATCATGATTTTAATAGTGTTAATACTTTTTCAATTGGTATTATTTTTGTACTTATGATTATAGTACTTAAATCCGTTTCTTTACCTGTTATATTGATTGCTGTTATTGAGCTTGCAATATTTATAAATATGGGAATTCCTTATTATACAAATACTATTTTACCTTTTATTGCTTCTATTGTTATAGGTACTATTCAGTTAGGTGCAACTATTGATTATGCAATCTTAATAACTAATAAATATATATCTAATAGAAAAGATGGAAAAGATAAAAAATCATCTGCCTATGATGCTTTGGGTACATCAATTAGTTCAATTGTTGTAAGTGGTCTTTGCTTCTTTGGGGCAACTTTCGGAGTTGGTGCTTATTCAAAAATAGAAATGATTAGCTCTTTATGTACTTTGATGTCTAGAGGTGCTATTGTAAGTGTATTATGTGTTATAACATTATTACCTTCATTCTTATTAATTTTTGATAGATTTATTTGCACAACTACTCTAGGAATGAAAACTGAAAAATAATTGGATTTCTGCATTATGAAAGAATAATTTTTAGAAATAGAAAGGATTGATATATAATGAAAAAATTTATGTCAAAAATAACTTCAGGTGTATTATTGTGCACAATGATTACATACACCACCCCATTATTTGCTTTTACAAAAGATGAAACTGTGTATTCTAAGTTAGATTCAACTGGTAATGCATACAATACTGTAATTAGTGACCATATAAAAAATACAGAAAAAAGCTCTTTTATTAATGATATCTCTGATTTGTTAAATATTAAAAATATTGGTGGAGAAGAAACTTTTGAGCAAGATGGTAATAACTTAGTCTGGAAAGCAAATGGAAATGATATATATTATCAAGGTGAATCTAAAAAAGAGTTACCTATACAATGCTATATTAAGTATGAGTTAGATGGAAAGGAAATTAGCAGTAAAGATATTGCTGGTAAATCTGGGAAAGTAAAAATAACTCTTACTTATAAGAATACAGATTCTCATATTTTTAAAATTAATGGAAAAGATGAAACTTTATATACTCCTTTTGTTGTTGCTTGTGGAACAGTTATAAATAATGATAATAATAAAAATATAACAATTTCAAGTGGTAAAGTTATTGATGATGGAAATAAGACAATCGTTGTTGGTTTAGCTTTTCCTGGTTTACAAGAGAGTTTAAATATTTCAAAAAATACTATTGATGTTCCAGATAGTATTGAAATATCAATGGAAGCTTCTGATTTCGAAATGAATAATATTATGACATATGTTACCTCTAAAGTTATTGAAGATGATGATTTAAGTATATTTGATGATTTAGATAAAATTTTTAGTGAGGTAAATACTTTACAATCTGCGAGTAATCAATTAGAGGATGGCTCTAATACTTTAAAACAAGGGTCTATTACTTATAATGAAAAATCAAAAGAATTTAACAGTGCATTAAAACAAGTTTCAAAAGGAATAAGTAGTGCAAATTCAAGTTATTCTGAGATTAATAGTGCAATAGGATTGATAAATTCTAGTACATCTACCTTACAAGCTGGTGCTAAAACTATTAGTGATGGTACAGAGACTATAAGTACAAATTTATTAGTATTAAGTGAAAAATTAGGTGAATTACAAGCTGGTGCTAGTGCATTAAAAACTGGTAAAGATAATTTAACATCTGGAGTAAACAAAATGATTTCTAGTATAAATGCAAATACTTCAAACTTCACTAATCAATCTGATGCAATTGCTAATTTACAAAAATTAATAACTACTAATGCTAATACGAAAAATTCGTTAGTTTCACAAAATGCTTCTTTAAATAGTATATTAAATGCTGGTGGGTTAACTGCTGAACAAGAAGCTACTATTAGAACTCAAATAACTACAAATACTAATTTGATTGCTTTATTAAATTCTAATATAGATGCAAATAACTCTACTTTAGCTCTATTAAAATCAACAGATATTAGCTCTTTACAACAATTACAGGCTGGATTAAATAATTTACAAAATGGTTTACAAGCATTTGATTCTGGTATTGATGCAATTTATAATGGTTCAAGTAGTTTACAAACTGGTGCTAATACTCTTGCTACTAAATCTTCTGAATTGTCTCAAGGTGCTAAGAGCTTATATCAAGGTACTACTCAACTTTCAACTGGTGCAAAAGCATTAAATGCTGGTTCTAGTCAAATGAAGACTGGCTTAAATACCTTGGATTATTCTACTGAAAAACTAACTGATGCAAATAATCAATTGACAGAAGGTGCTTCTACTTTAGCTAATGGTGCTGAAACATTGGCTAATGGTATTACTAAGTTTAACAGAGAGGGTATTGGGAAAATTTGCAATTTTGCTAATGGAGATTTAAAAACTATTTCTACTAGGTTAGAAAAACTACAAGAATTAGCTGATGATTATAATAACTTTACTATGTTAGATAATGGAATCTCTGGAGAAGTTAAATTTATTTTAATGGTTGATAGCATAAAAAAAGATCATGATAAAAAACAAGAAGCAATAATTGAGGAAAGAGATAAAGAAAATAACTAACAAAAAAATAGGTCGCAAAAGTGCGACTTATTTTTTTGTAAAAGGTATTAAAACACAATTTTTAGAATGATGTTATTATTATACATTGCTCCGCCTATTTTTGATGAGTCTACTGCTTCTAATATCCCTGATTTTTCCATGGTTGGTGCAAATACTGATAATACTGCAAACAGTATGTAAACAATAAGTAAACTCTGTAATATTCCATATATCGCTCCACCTATTTTATTAAATTGACCAATTATTGGTATTTTTGAAATTACTTTTGCTAATACTTTTACAAATATTAGTCCTATTTTTGATACTATAAATACTATTATTCCAACTGCTATTTTTATTAAGTTAGATGCAACTGTTTTTGATACATTGTCTATAATTTCTCTTTCTGTTTGTTCTACATGTTGTTTTTCTTTTTCAATAAAACCGTTTATGTAATCTGTCATAACTTTTGGTGAATTATCTTCACTTTCTTCTTTCTTTTCTTCATTATCTTTTATAACATATGATGTTACTGTTTCCCTTATTGCTTCTTGTAATGTTGGCTGTAATGATGTATGATTTATTATAAAATTAGATATTGGTGCATATAAAATTAGTGCTATTAATAATGCTATTATAAATCCTAAAATATTTACTGCAACACCTACTAATCCTTTTTTATACCCAAATAAAACACATACTACTATTATTGCTATAATTATAATATCTATAACAAATGCCATTTATTTCTTCCTCCTTTTCTATTTAAAGTATCCTTGTGTTAAAAATGTTTTTTAGTAAATCTCTTATTTTATATTTGCCATGTAAATTTTATCAAAAATATAAAAAATAAACAATACCTTTATATACATACTTTCTAACTTGCTATAAAATATAATGATTAATATCTACTATTAGATAACTACAGAGATGTAAACGAAAAATTTTTTATAAACTAAATACCTCTACTTTATCTCTATATATGATACCTGCTATAGAACTTCCTAATACAATATTAGTTATTTCCTGATTAGACTTATACTTTTTTTGCAACCAACCTAATGTATTTATAAATTCTGCTTCTGTTCCTAAATTTATAACTATATTTGAATCATATACCTGCAAAGACTTTATTGTTCCATCTACTTCATATCGTATCTCATTATCGTTTTGAATATTTTTTATTACTACATCTCTAGATGTACTAAATATATTATTTGTCTTTTCCATAACATATACAAAATTGTTTTTATTTCTTATATCTGCCATTATTGTTTTACTTTGTAATTTAATAATCTCAGAGTCTTTACCATTGTCAATTAGGTGGATACTATTATCATATATACATATCAATTTTTCTTTATCTTGATATCTAATATGTGTTATTAGTTCTCCAGCATTACCAGCTATACTATGTTCTACTGAATTAGTTGGATCAATCTTTGCTTTTTCAATTGAAATTATCTTTATGTTTGACTGCACTATAGCTCCTGTTGTATCAATTTCTGCTATTGCTAAATACTGATTATTTCCCGATATATCAGTTGCAATTGCAATACTTGAAGATAGATATGTTTTAAATAATTCTTTTCCTTCTGAATTAAATATAACAACTATATTTTTATATGATGTCCCCCTTTCTACGACTGATACATATCCATTTTTATTAACATTTACTTTTTCTATTGTTCCTTCTACAGATGCCTGCCATAAAAGATTTCCTCCTGACACTAAATAAATTTTATTTCCCTTTTTTTCCGCTATACACATATATTTATTATTACAACTATAAATTGGATCACTAACACTTATCTCTATTTCTGCTGTTTTATTTCCACTTGAGTTGTACATAGATAACATATTTTTTTCTAATATAGTTATATATTTATCAAATGCATAAATACTAGGATTATTTGATGAATTTATATCTATATAAGCTATATCTGTATTTTCTATATTTTTTCTTAATATATGCATATCCACCCACTCTCTAAATACTTCAACATTTATATACGCAAATATTGATATTGCTATAAGAATTACAACTACCACTATTATTCCTACAACTATTTTGTATTTTAATGACCCATCTTTTCTATATTTATTTATATCAATAATGCTCATATGTTTTACACTCCTCGCTTTTTCAATTATTTTGTTATAATCATGTATTGATTTTATCAAATATATAAAAAATAAGCAATATATTGTATTTTCTTTGCATTAATTATTTTCTATGTTTACTAATTAAATAGTTAATTTTTTATTCTACCTCCATAAAGTATCAGAATGAAAAAACGAATTTTAAGAATTGCTAAGTGGTGGAAACCGCAAAGCAATTCTAATAATCCGCATAATTATCTAGTACAGAAAGTTATGCCACTGGCATAACTTTCCTACTATATAAAAATATTGTAATTACTTTCCTATTATATAAAAAACTAAGGCACACATTGCCTTAGTTTCTTTTGATCATCTTTTCTTGAACAATACTATAAAAACTTTTTATAGTTTTATTATACACTCTTTGTATTTAAAAATTAATACTTTTTTAAAACTCTATATAATTTCTTGGATCTATACTATGTCCTGAACCACTTGCTGTTCTCATTTCAAAGTGTA
>CAOKRJ010000009.1 GCA_948471115.1 uncultured Clostridium sp. | reverse complement strand
ATTTATAAAAATTATGATATACTTTAGTAAATTGATTGATATTTGTATCAATCGTTAAGAGAAAAAAGTTGTAGATAACTACGACGTCCGCTCCAACAGCGTTTCTATTAGAACAATTAAGAAAAAATTAGAACAGCTAAAAAAATTACTCTCTATTAATTGAATTAGCAAGTTAATTATTTATGGAAAATACAATTTATATTTGATATAGGATGAATTGAAGAATATAGTCTTGTTTTATTAATTAATTATTATTGATATAACCATTATTTATTCATAATATTTAGTTCAGGTTTTGTTGTTAAAAGATTGTAAAATAAAGTAAAAAATAAGGTGATGATTATATGATTAAAAGATTAGATAATATAAAAATGATTTTTATTGATATTGATGGAACTTTATGTAATACCAAAAATGAAGTAACAGAATATACAAAAAATGTTTTAAAGAATGCAAAAGACAAAGGAATACATATAGTGTTGTGCTCAGGAAGAAGTAATTTATCAGTATGTGAAGTATCTAAAAATGTAAATGCTTCAAAATATGTAATAGCTAGTAATGGAGCATTTGTTTATAATTATATAGATGATATAGACATATTTGGAAGTACAATGAAAAAAGATATTTTAGAAAAAATGTGGAATATATGTGTAAATGAAATAAACTGGGAATTAATAATAGAATCAAAAAAACAAATTTATATAGATAAATTAGATTTTAGAGAAGAATCAGATAAATATACTAAAATTAATAGCATAAAAGATGTTAATAATAGTATATTTCAAATAGTTATAAATATTGAATCAGATAAAGAGACTAGTAAAATAGAACAGATATTGTCAAGCGAGGAAGAAATATGGACACCTAATTATGGAATAGGAACAAGAACTGCATTTTTCGATATAAATAATAAAAATATAGATAAAGGAATAGGAATACAGCATTTAATCAAAAACTTAGGAATAAAAAAAGAAGAAACAATAGGAATTGGAGATGGCATAAACGATTTTGCAATGTTTAGAGAATGTGGAATAAGAGTAGCCATGGGAAATGGCAAGGAAGAGTTAAAGCGTATAGCAGATTACATAACACTAACAAATGATGAAGATGGAGTAGCAGAATTTATTAAAAAATATACTCTATAATAAATTAAAAATTTAATAACTTAGTTTTAAACATAGGAGAAAATAAAAAAATGGAGCAAATAAATAATTTTATTAAAAATGTAAAAGAAACAAATTTAATAGATGTTCTAATTGCTATAGTAATCATCATAATATTTTATATGGTGAGTTCATTGTTCTCTAAATTTGTTATGAAAATATTAAAAATCAAAGAAAATGAAAAAGAAAAAATTAAAAATAGTGATATGTATAAAGCAATAAAAGGTATTTTTTTATGTATAGGAATTTATATAGCATTGTTAGTATTAAATTTACCTGAAAAGTGGTTTATTCTATGTTCAAAAATAGTTAAAATTTTTGTAATATTAAATGTGGCAAAAGTAATAGCAGAATTAATATCTCCACAATCAAAAATAATGAGAAAAGTAGGAGAAAGTGAAAAATTTTCAGAGAATAAAGTAGCGATAAGTGTAATAAGTAAAGTTATAAAAGTCATATTATACATAATTGCAGGATTTATGATTATAGCAGATCTAGGCTATGACTTGAGTGGACTAATTACAGGATTAGGATTAAGTAGTGTTGTAATAGCACTTGCAGCACAAGAGCTAGCAGAGAACATCCTAAGTGGATTTGCAATTATAACTGATAAGCCATTTGAAATAGGAGACTATATTCAAGTTGGTAGCCATGCTGGAACTGTAGAAGAAATAAAATTTAGAAGTACAAAAATAAGAACAGCAGAAAATGCAGTAATAACAATACAGAACTCAAAGATTGTAAGTGAATCAGTTGTAAATGTATCAAAAATAGATAAAAGAAGAATAGACCTAAGCTTACGCTTGCCATTAGATACTACAGCTAGCCAAATTTCAGGACTAATTGAATCAATAAAATTAGTATTATACAGTAATACAGAAGTAATATCAAACTCCTTACAAGTAAATGTAGGAGACATAATGGAAGATGCAATAAAAATATCAATATACTTTTTTGTAAATATAATTGAATTTACAGATTTTCTAAAATTTAAAACAAAAGCAAATTTAAGTATAATGAAACTTTTAGAAGATAAGAATGTAAAATTATGCTATCCAAGTACTAATGTTTACATGAAAAAGGAAGAGGTTTAATAATAAATTAAATTTGTAAAACAAATTTTACTTAGTATATAAACATAAACAAAAAATAGTCGAAAAATAGAAAAAATTATATTTACAAAAAAGAATTCATTTGATATAATAAAAAATTATGGAAGGTATGACTAAATAATAAATATAATTTAATTAATTATATTCTATCTATATAATATTTGAGGTGAAAGTAAATGAGGTATCATAGACTTAGATTCGACATTTGGTTATGTTTAGCATTAAGTGTTTTACTTAGCTTTATTCCAGTTAAAATAGCAGAGAAAATGCTACCAAAGCAATATGAAAAATATGTAGAAGAGCATACAGTAGAAAATGGAGCTATTGGCGGAATAGCTGATGAAAATGTACATAGAGCTCAAAATATAGAAGAATTATTATCACATGATACATTTACAGTAATATCTCCAGGAATTGAGTACCGTAATCGTGGTGGTGGGTATCATGGAAAGTATTATATGCAGGCTCTAACATTACCATCTGGAGAAAGAATAGCAGCTATCATTAATAATGATTCAGTACAGAAAACAGGAGAAACAATATATGATGGTGATTCAATATTACCAGTTGGAAAAATAGTATATGAAGATTTAGCAAAAGATGAATATTTTATAAATCAAATTGAATATAAAGAAAAATTAAGTAGAACAGACTTTTATATAGACATGATAGGAGAAGGCGGAAAAGTTAGTCAAGAAGATTACACCGAAGCACCAACCATAATAATACAAATATTATCAGTATTAATTACATTTCCTATTTTTCATACAATTGGTTCAAAAATAGGAATATTTCCTTACTTTTTCCCACCTAAGGAAAAGAAAAAAAGTGAGTGGGAGTAAAACTAAAAATAAAGGAGTAATAAAAATGGAAAAAGAACAAATTAAAAAAATTGATGCACTATATATTTTTACTTACATATTTATACCAATTGCAGTATGTGCTATATGCTATATAATTAGTGCACTATTCTTTCCAAAAGGAAACATGGCAGTAATTTTACTTATGGGACCAACTATCATATCTATAGTATGGTGGATATTTGGTGGAAAAATACTTTTTAAGCAAAAACAGAAAAAAATGGAAGCAGAACTAGAACAAAGTGGATTTAACCGTAGTCAAACATTTTATGCTGATGGTAGTACAGTTGTAGTAGACACAGAAAATGGTAAAATCGCAATAATATTCTATTGGAATCCATTTAAAAAATATATATTGCCAGCAAATCGTATCACAAAAACTTGGGTAGATGATGGAAAAGGTGGAGCAGGATTTATGGAAGGAAGTAGTAGAGTTAGTTTCCTTTTCAATATAGATGATGTAAAAATAAGAGTAAACACATTTACTTCTAATCAACGTTGGCGTATGGATAGTGAATATATTCTTACTGGAATTTCTAAAGCAGATATGATGGTTGAAGTTATAGAAAAAGCAAGGAGTAATTCTAAATAATTATGGGATTATTACGAAAAATGTGTTCTGTTTTTCATGATGACTGGTGTAGTAAATGCAAAAGCCAGATGAGTGAAACAGGGCGAAAACTATATATGTTACCAATGACAGTAGGACATTACATATCACACAAAGACGCAAATTATTATAGAAAAAATTTAATTAAAGTAGAGAAAAAAGCAGACATACCAACTGCTACATATGCATGTGGAGCTATTAGTTATTGGTGTACTAAATGTGGTCATAGAGCAGTAAAACTATCTATATTTTTACCAGTAAGAGATGTAGAAAAATATGAAGACACAATCTATTTTGAAAATGGAGAATTAGATGAATTATTAAATAACTGAGAGATATATAGTCATTGTAGGGCGCCCTTTGGGCGTCCATTTATTAAAATAAACACACATCGGGGATGTAAAAAATGTTCAAAATGGTAGGGGGTGGCGAGGTATGAGAACTTTTGGGAAGATGGTTTGTGTAATGAAGCCACTTTTCTTGAAATAATGTAATTATAGTAAGCAAAAAAGAATAAATATATAGTAGTAAGAATATGAAAATGAGATGAGGTAAAAATGAGTATATTAGAAATTTTATTAATTAGTATAGGGCTTGCAATGGATGCCTTTGCAGTATCAGTATGTAAAGGATTAGCAATGAGAAAAATGAATTGGAAAAAAGCAATAATAATAGGACTATATTTTGGAATATTTCAAGCAGTAATGCCAATTATAGGGTATTATCTAGGAGAAAGATTTGAGAGCTTAGTAACAAGCATAGATCACTGGATAATATTAGGATTACTTGTACTCATAGGTGGAAACATGATAAAGGAATCTTTTGAAAAAGAAAAAACAGAAGCAAATGAAAACATAGATATAAAAACAATGATGATACTAGCCATAGCAACAAGTATAGACGCATTAGCGGTAGGAATAACATTTGCTTTTTTTGAAATAAACCTAATATCAGTAGTCTTAGCGATAGGTATAATAACATTCATATTATCAGTTATAGGGGTCAAAATTGGAAACAAATTCGGAGAAAAATATAAAAGAAAATCAGAATTTGTAGGAGGACTAATATTAATTCTAATAGGTATAAAAGTTCTAATGGAACATTTAGGAATAATATAAAATAATAAAAAAAACACATTTATGTCTGGTCGTTAGAGATGTATCTCGAATTTTAAAACTATAAAACGAAATACCACATATCTGTGGTATTTCATTATTTATAAATATTATGCTAAATATATTATAAAAGTCAGTGATTTTATTACAATTCAGGTGGTAATAATTCACTATAAATATGTGTTTGCGGGAAGGATGAATTGTTAGGTGAATTTAAAATTATAGAGAAAATGTAGGGGCGATTAGCAATCGCCCATTCTAGCAAAGGCTTGCTAAAAATCTTATATTCTTAAGAATGTTCTTCGAAGGGCGGGCGATTAATAATCGCCCCTACAATGTATGTTTATAATTTTGTATAAATTCAAAAACATATAATCCTACCAACAACCCCCAATTTATATATTTTATAGACTTTTTAATAATGATATCATAAAATATATAGATAAAAAGAGGAGGTAATTATGAATTTAAATAGGAAAATAGCAATTGTTGTAAGAGATGATTTATTAACATGGCAAAAATTGAATGTAACGGCTTTCTTAGCATCTGGATTTGGCACACAAGATGTTATGGGAGAAAATTATAAGGATAAAAGCGGAAAAATTTATTTACCAATGAGTGGACAACCTATTTTAGTATATTGTGCTAATAAAGAAGAAATGAAAGAAATTTTAGCAAAGGCAGTCAATAGAGAAATTGAAATAAGTGTATATAATGAAGAAATGTTCTCTACTAATAATGATATAGATAATCGTGCAATGATAGAAAAATATACAACTGAAGAGATAGAACCAGTAGGGTTAGGACTATGTGGTAAAAAACAACATATTGATAAAACTTTACATGGATATAAACTACACCCATAAATTTTATAACTAATAAAACGTAAAAGTTATATTATAAAGGCGCCCAAAAAAGGGCGCCTTTATAATATAGAAAATGTGAAATATTTGTGAATTTAGCAATCACAAATTGACAGTGCTAAAAATATACTATATAATCTAATAATATCATTTATGAGAAAGGAAAGAGAAAATGTTAAAATTACTAAGAAACTTGGGAAAAAAAGAAATTATTTTAGCAATAATAAGTTTAATTCTAATTATTGCACAGGTATGGCTAGACTTAAAAATGCCTGATTATATGTCTGAAATTACAGTATTAGTACAAACAGAAGGAAGTGAGATGTCAGAAATTATAAAAAACGGAGCATACATGCTTTCATGTGCCCTAGGAAGTTTAATTTCAGCTGTAATAGTAGGATTTTTAGCTTCAAATATATCTGCAACTTTTTCAATGACAGTCAGAAAAAAGATATTTGATAAAGTTGGAAACTTAGCAATGCACGAGGTAAAAAGCTTCTCAACAAGTAGTCTAATAACAAGAACCACAAATGATATTACTCAAATACAGATGTTAGTAGCAATGGGAATGCAACTTATGATAAAAGCACCAATTACAGCAATCTGGGCAATAACCAAAATACTAAACAAAAGCTGGCAATGGAGTGCAATTACAGCAGTAGGTATATGTATCTTATTAGGAGTAATAGCAATACTTATGGTAATAGTAATGCCAAGATTCAAAAAGGTTCAAAAATTAATAGACAAAATAAATGGAGTAACACGTGAGAACTTAACAGGAATTCGTGTAGTAAGGGCATTTAATGCAGAAGAATACCAAGAAAATAAATTTGAAGATGTAAACGACAAACTAACAAACATGCAATTATTTAATCAAAAAGCATTCTCACTACTTTCGCCAGTAATGTATTTAGTAATGTATTTTTTAACACTTGCAATATATTTTGTAGGAGCATCTTTAATAAAAGATGCATTAATGGCAGATAAAATAGCATTATTTGGAGACATGGTAGTATTCAGTTCATATGCAATGCAAATAATAATATCCTTCTTAATGTTAGCCATGATATTTATGATGTTACCACGTGCAGAAGTTTCAGCAGAACGTATTAATGAAGTGTTAGATACAGAAATAACAATAAAAGATGGAAAAATTGATAAAGACATAAGTGATGAAAGAGGTACAGTAGAATTTAAAAATGTATCATTCAAATATCCAGACGCAGATGAATATCTATTAAAAAACATATCATTTAAAGCAAGTAAGGGAGAAACAGTAGCTTTTATAGGTTCTACAGGTAGTGGAAAATCAACATTAATAAATCTAGTACCAAGATTTTATGATGCAACAGAAGGAAAAGTCTTAATAGATGGGGTAGATGTAAAAGACTATAAACAAGAATTTCTACATAATAAATTAGGATATGTATCACAAAAAGCAGTCATATTTAATGAAACTGTAAAAAACAATGTAGCATATGGAGAAAATGGAAAAGAGGAAATCACAGAAGAACAAATAAAAAAAGCAATTGAAGTAGCACAAGGAAAAGAATTTATCGAAAAAATGGAAAACGGATATGAAACACAAATGTCACAAGGAGGAACAAATGTATCAGGAGGGCAAAAGCAAAGAATATCAATAGCAAGAGCTATTGCAAGAAATCCAGAAATATATATATTTGATGATAGCTTTTCAGCACTAGATTATAAAACAGACAGCATTTTAAGAAAAGAACTAAAAGAATATACAGAAGATGCAACAACATTAATTGTAGCACAAAGAATTGGTACAATTATGAATGCAAATAAAATAATAGTTTTAGATGATGGAGAAATAGTAGGGCAAGGAACACATAAAGAATTGTTACAAAACTGTGAAGTATATAAGCAAATAGCATTATCACAATTATCAAAGGAGGAATTAGACAATGGCTAATGAATTTAAAGATACTCCTAGAAGAAGAGGACCAATGGGACCAGGAATGGGAGGGGCACCAGCAGAAAAAGCAAAAGACTTTAAAGTAGCAATGAAAAGGCTATTTAACGAATTAAATAAATTTAGAATACTAATCATAATAGCACTTTTGTTAGCAACATTAGGTGCAATACTCTCAATAAGTGCACCAAATAGATTATCAAAACTAACAGACGAAATATCTAAAGGATTGGTAGTAAATAGTGATAACTTAGAAACACTTGGACAACAAGTAATTACAAACTTTGAAAAAGGAATAATAGAAGAAATTGAAATAGATGGTACAAAAATATCAGTAGAAGACCAAATGGAATTTTTAAACATAATGAGTAATATAGGTGAACAAGCCACAGTAGAACAGTTATATAAAAAAATAGATGAAATGCCACAATCAATTCAAGATGTAGTAAAACCATTTATGAATACAGAAGAAATAAAGAGAATAACATTATTCTTAGCAAGCATATATATTTCAAGTGCATTATTTATATTCATACAATCAATATGTATGACAGATGTATCAAATAAATTTGCCAAAGTACTAAGAACTAGAATTTCTAAAAAAATAAATAGTTTACCACTTAGGTATTTTGATAAACACTCAACAGGAGATATATTATCAAGAGTTACAAACGATGTAGACACAATAGCACAATCAATGAATCAATCATTAGCAACATTAGTAAGCAGTGTAACACTATTTATAGGAACAATAATAATGATGTTTTATACAAACTGGATAATGGCAATAACAGCAATTTTAGCAAGTTTATTAGGATTTATACTAATGTTCTTTATCTTAGGAAAATCACAAAAATATTTCGTATCAAGACAAGAAGAACTAGGAAACTTAAATGGGCATATTGAAGAAATATATTCAGGATTAAATGTCGTAAAAGTATATAATGGTAGAAAAGAAGCGGACAGAAAATTTGATGAATACAACAAAAAAGTATATGAAGCAAACAGAAAAAGTCAATTTTTATCAGGATTGATGCATCCAATAATGGCATTTATAGGAAACTTTGGATATGTAGCAGTATGTATAGTAGGTGCAATTCTTACAATGAACAATATAATATCATTTGGAGTAATAGTAGCATTCATAACATATGTAAGATTATTTACAAATCCATTAAGTCAAATTGCACAAGCAATGACATCACTACAATCAACAGCAGCAGCAAGTGAAAGAGTATTTGAATTTTTAGATGAAAAAGAAATGTCAAACCAAAAAGAAATAACTAAAACACTAAAAAAAGAAGAAGTAAAAGGAAAAATAGAATTTGAAAACATTGTATTTCAATATGACAATAATGACAAACCGACAATACAAGGATTTAGTGCAGTTGCAGAACCAGGACAAAAAATAGCAATAGTAGGACCAACAGGAGCAGGGAAAACGACCCTAGTAAACTTATTAATGAAATTCTATGATATTGACTCAGGAAATATAAAGATAGATGGAGTACCAACTACAGAATTAACAAGAGAAAACATACATGACTTATTTACAATGGTATTACAAGACACATGGTTATTTGAAGGAACAATAAAAGAAAATATAATATACAATAGTGAAAATGTAAATCATGAGCAAATAGTAGAAGTATGTAAAACAGTTGGATTACACCATTTTATAAAAACATTACCTAATGGATATGACTCAAAAATATCAGAAGATGATAGTGTATCATCAGGACAAAGGCAATTACTAACAATTGCAAGAGGAATGATACAAAATGCACCATTCTTAATTTTAGATGAAGCAACATCAAATGTAGATACACGAACAGAGGAATTGGTACAAAAAGCGATGGATAAGCTAACAGAAGGAAAAACATCATTTATAATAGCACATAGACTATCAACAATAAAAAATGCAGACTTAATATTAGTAATAGGAAATGGAAACAT
Organism: uncultured Clostridium sp.; assembly: GCA_948471115.1. GTDB lineage: Bacteria > Bacillota > Clostridia > TANB77 > CAG-508 > CAKPSH01. Next base: position 34,878 of record CAOKRJ010000009.1, on the reverse strand, counting down.
AGTAGAACAAGGAAACCATGAAGAGCTAATAGAAAAAAATGGAATATATGCAGAGCTATATAATTCACAATTTGAGCTTTAATGTGCACATTTGATACATAAAATGTGCATACATCATATTAATATCACTATAAAAGCACATTGCATGGGTGATGTGAAAACAGAAATGAAAAAATGTAATATTTTCGTCATATAATTAAAATTATATGACTTTTTTCGCTAAATCATTGAAAAAAAATATTAATTTTGATAATATATTTATATATGTTAATATAAAACATTTAAATTAGTAAAAAAAACAAAACACTTGTTATAAAAGATAGAAGTAGGAGATATTATGTTTTGCAATAAATGTGGAAATAAGGTTGATTCAGATCAACAATATTGTAATAAATGCGGAAACTTATTATTATATAATAAAAGAGATACAATAGATTTTAATAGATATAATATTAATAATAACAAGAGAAAAACAAGCATTACTATACCTATTATAATAACAATAATTTTAGTAATAACAATAGTAGTATCAGTCTATTTTATACTAAATAATAATAATAAAAATGATTATATTTTGGACAATAGCTTAGTAGGAGATGAACAAGAAACAACAACAGATGTTCAAACAACTACATCTAGTAAAAATACTGCAAAGGGAAAATATAAAACTTCGATTATAACTGACAACGTATATTCAGGTCTTACAATAAAAAATGTATCAGATGCGAATAGGCTTATTGAAAAAGATTCAGAGGATCAAAAAAAAACAGATTATTCAAAAGAGATAATACAGATAGAGAATGATATAATAAATAAATATTCTATAACAGCAGTAAACTTAAAAGAAATGGATATAAAATTTGCTAAAGAATTAGAAAATGTTATTAAAGATATTTACACAAATTACCCAAGTGCAAGAGGGTATTTAACTAATTTGACATTAACAAATTTAGATATGTCAGAGGCAGGAGTTATAGCACTTTTTAGACCTATATTTATGTTTGGAACATCTAATACTAAAACCACAAGACCATGGGTAATAAAAACACAAATTCAATTAAATGCAAAATACTTTTTAAATCCAGAAAGGATTGATGTAGCAGTAGAAGCAAGTTCAAAGTCTGGACATTTTCCTAAAAATGCTACAAAATATTCACCTGTAGCACATGAATTTGGACATTATTTATCATTTATAGCATTGTTAAATCAATATAATATGGATTCGCTAATTATAGTTGAAGACAGTAAACTTCAGAATTACTATGATATATTTAAGGACTTTGCAAATGGTACATTTTCAAAAAAAATGTTACAAGAGGCTCATCAAAATTACATAAGAGATAATGGGAATATTGATTTTGATAAATGGAGAGGACAAATATCAGAATATGCATTATCAAAAGATGAATCAGGAAATTATATATATGATGAAACTATTGCAGAGGCATTCCATGATGTATATCTAAATGATAAAAATTCTAATATAGTAAGTAAATATATAGTAGAAGTATTAAAAAAATATATAGAAAATTAAGATATAAGTAACATCAGTTACTAGAAAGGTAAAAGATGAAGAATAAAATAAAAATATTAATTAGTGTTATACTTTTATTATTTATATCCATGGGAACTATAACATTTGCATTAAAAGACAAACTAATGATTAATGATGAAACATTTTCATTAGATAATAAGCGAAAGAACATTTCTTCAAATTTTGATAATAGTTTTGAAATAGAATATGATGATAAAAATGAGAACCATGATTTAAAGCAAAATATAACTGAATTAACAAAGAAAACAACATATCTGCTATTAGGCGAAGCTAATAGTGTAAATGAGAATAGTGAAAATTATTTCAAAAGACATCATGATTACTTGAATTTAAGATATAATCCAGAGATACCAAAAGATGAAAAATTTCTTACAGGACTAAATCAGGAAAGTCAAGAATATAAAGATGATATTTTATCTGGAATTTGTCTACCAAGAATGTTTTCAATATTAAATGAACTAGAAGTCAAATACAATAATTATGGAGAAATAAGAGTATCAATAATAGATGATATGAATGTGTTAAGTTCAATCACATTAACTAATGTTACAATAAAGGAACAAGATGAAAATAATCCAATGAATTATAATATAGTTAAAACAGATTTAACAATGTATTATTATTTTAAAAAATTAAATGAGGAATATAAATTATTATACTTATATGGCGAAACAGCAGATGATATTAAAGAATATATAGAAAACAGTAATGAAAAAGACGGGACGTTATCAAAAAATGTAGATTATAATTCACAATTAGGAGATACATATAACTTTAGTAAAGCAAATGCAATAACAAATGACACTTTAACAAAAATTTATAATGAAAATAAACAAAAAATAGTATATTTATATTCAACATATAATACAGGATCTATAGTAATTGCAAATGGATTTTTTATAAATGAAGGATTAATATTAACAACGTATAACTATATTGAAAGTTCATTAATAAAAGCACAAAATATTATTATTAGTGATAGTTCAGGAGTGATATATGAATTAGATGGAATAGTAACAATGAATGAAAAAAATGATATTGCTGTTTTAAAAGTAAAAAATAAAAATCAAAATTTTATTCAAGTTACAGATACAAATAAAATCGAAAAAGAAGATGCAATAATAATATTAAATAGTAAAACAGGGATAGGTTTAAGCACTAATAAGGGAATTATACTATCTAAAGATAATGATATACAAACATCTTTACCAATAACAGAAGAAATGCAAGGAAGTCCAATTTTTAATAACGATGGAAAATTAGTGGGTATGATTAATTCAAAAAGTTTTAATACAAGTATATCGTATGCAACAAGTTTAGATATAATTAAAGAATATTATGAAATAGCAAAAGCAAAAAATTATGAAGATATAAAAGCTATATCATTTAGTGAGCTAAAAGAAAATTATTATACAAAGTTTACAGAAGAAAAGACAATAAATGATATTCCAGAAGATAAATGGTTAGAATATAACAATGTAGAAGATATAAAAGAAAAAATTGCACTAAAGTTAATAAAATGTTCATATGGGGATGGAATTATAAGTTTAAGATATAAAAATGATATATCAAATTATATAGATACTATGCAATTTGCAAATGAGTACAAACAAAATTTAAAAAATAAAGGGTATAAAGAAAAAAATATATCAAATTCTAAAGCATTTTATGAAAATGATAAATACAAAATAATAATTATGAAAGAATTTGATTATTTAATAATAGTTATGGAGAAATTATGATAAAGTTTTTTAAAAGATATAAGAGTACATTATTAATTGTATTGATAATTATAACAATTTTGATATTAGGAATTACAATATATAGTATAATAACAAATACAAAGACGAAAATACAACAAATAAATAATAACATTTATTCATTACAATATGATAATTCTTGGAAAAAGATTATAGAAGAAGAAAATGAAATCAAACTTCTTCACAAAAAAAGTAAAAGTGAGTTAAATATAACAATAAAAAATTTAGAAAATGAACATCAATATAAATCATTAGAAGAAATAACAGATAGTTTATTATACAATATTCAAGAACATAATAAAAATTACAGTTTAATACATAAAGAAAAATCAAAAATACCAAAAAGTGATATAGACTTATATAGAATATTATTAGAATCAGATAGCAGTCAGGTTATGATTGACTTATATAAGCAAGGTAATAGAATAATAGTATTTACATATGAATCTACATTTAGATACTTTGACATTTTACTAGACAATGTAAAAAGAATTATTAATAGTTTTACTTTGAATGAGCAAACATTTGATGTAATTAGCAATATTAATTTGTATACAACAGATATACATTATACTGAGCAGGAAGATGTAACTAAATTGTTAAATAATGTAGAAGAATATGAAATTGCAGCATCAAATTATTGTGTAAATTATTCTATTCCAAGTAATTTTAAATTAATAGATTATAATACAAGACAAGGAAGTTTTAAATTTGAAAACATTACTGATGGAACTAATATTGATTTACGAACAAGCATATTACAATGTAATTTATATGAATATTTAGATCGAGAAGAGACTCCTAATATATATAGTAAATATAATTTAAATTTATATAATGAGGTCAAGGAAGAGATAAACATTTTAAATAATGAGCCTTTAAGTTATATTTACAGAAATAGCTATTTATATAAGAATAAAATAACTGAAAATATTACAATTGTATTTGAATTAAATAAAAATCATATATTTATAGTTGAACTATCTTCTAGAGGAATAGGAATACCTAAAGAACTTATTACAATGATTAAAGTAAATACAACTGAAAACATAGCTAGTAGCATAAAGATTCAAAAAGAAGACATATTTTTAACTGGAAATCTAAAAAGATTTGTAGATTCTACATATAAACAAACAGAAGAAATAAAGTTAAAATTACCAGATAATTATAAAGAGCTAGATAAAGAAGAAAATTTATATAGAAAAAGAAACTATGTGTGTGGATATGATAAAGTAAAAGATATATATGAATATGAAATAACATATGAAACTGTAAAGTCTAATATCGATACACAATTAGAAATAATAAATAAGGATAAAGAGAACTTAAAAGAATATGGAAAATATACAGAATTATCAAAAGGTAAAGAAAGAACAATTCATGACAAGAAATTTATGGAATATGAAAGAGGATATACTAATTTAAGCAATGAATTAGATGAAAATGGAAACAGATATAAATATTATACTAAGGAAAAAATATTTTTCTATAAGCTGGACGACAATAATTATTTAGTAATAAAAATAAGAGCAAATGACAATAGAGAAATTACTGATGAATTGATAAATCAATTAACAAATTTTGATATAATTATAAATTAATACAATTTTATAAAATTTGAAAGGAGAAAAAATATGAAATGTAGTAAATGTGGAAAAGAAATTAAAGAGGATGATATGTTCTGCCCGAATTGTGGAGAGATGGTTAAAAATTTAAAAGATAATAATGCTAACAACTCTAATATGTACGCTTATGAAAGACCTGTAAATCAACAAGTAAATTATGCAAATTACCAAAGTACAGAGCAACAAAGCAATTACAATCAACAATACAAACAAAATTATAAACAACAATATAAAAATAATGATGTAAAATATATGGTTAAAATATTTTTAATAGCTTTAATGGGAACTATAATAGTTGGAGGGAGTATACTTGCTATTTATTCGATGTTTACATCAAAAAATAAAAAAAGTAACAGTAGTAACAATAATAATGGCATTCAAATAAATAATGAAACTAGTAATTCAACTAATATTGATAACGATTCTCAGACACCAAATTCAGTTTCTAATAAAAAAGATTCATCATATAAAGTAAAATATGCAGGATTTAGATTATATATTCCAGATACATTAGTTTATGAAATGAACAATACTGATGATACTATAATGCTTGGAGATTCAGAATCGACATGGGTCGCTGAGTTAATGATACAACAAGGAAATTTTCAACAATTAAAACAGAATAAAAGTGCTATAAGCAGTTATTTTTCGGAAAAATCTAGTGAATATGCAATGACTGTTTCAAGTCCTGTAATAGAAACAATAGGAGGAGTTGAATATATACTTTTAGAATGTAATATGAGTGGTACAAATATGTTAATAGGATATGCAGGTTTAAATTCAATGTATTCAGCATGTTTTCAAATATATAATGAAGATAATGATTTCAATAGAGAAATGATTAGAAATATCTCTGCAATAATAAGTAATGCAGAATATATAGGAGATTCAACAAATTTAGAAATAAACAAAGGAATTAAATTTACAGATATAACTAATGCAACAAATAAAGCTTTGAAGTAAATAGTAAGAATTGATTACTTATTTGCAAATAAAATATAAAAAAAGAGAATTCATTGAGTGGCTCCTTTTTCAGCAGACTCTTCATTGAATTCTCTTTTTTTATATAATAGAGAACTACTAAATAATTATAAAAATTAAGCAAAACTATTGACAAATCAGATAAAAAGGTGTAAAGTATATTAGCATTGCACTTATGATTAATTATCAAAAGAAAAATAATTTTTGATAATTTATATGTACATTGGAGAGGAATGATATTAAAAAATGGAAAAAAACGTTACAGTTAGTATTTTGTTAGATATCTATGGAAAGGTATTAACAAATAAGCAACAAAATGTCTTGGACTTATACTATAATGAAAATTTATCTTTAGCAGAAATTGCAGAAGAAATAGGAATAACAAGGCAAGCAGTACATGACTGTATAGTAAAAGGAGAAAAAAAACTTTTTAATATGGAGGAAAAACTGGGAATTATGAAAAAATTAGACAATCAAGAAAAACAATTACAAAAGATTTTATTAGAATTATCTCAGATTCAACAAAAAGACTCTGACAAACATATAAATGATATCATTAAAAATGTTGTGCGTGAATTGAATTGCTTAGTGTAGGAGGAAAAATCTATGGCATTTGAAGGAATATCTTCAAGACTGCAAGAAATTACACGAAAAATAAAAGGAAAAGCAAGAATTACAGATAATGACTTAAAAGAAATGTTAAGAGAAGTAAAATTAGCATTATTAGAAGCAGATGTAAACTATAAAATAGTAAAAGATTTTATAAACACAGTTGGAGAAAAGGCAAAAGGAGCAGACGTTTTAAAATCATTAACACCGGGACAACAAATTATAAAAATAGTAAAAGATGAACTAGTAGAGCTTCTTGGTGGAACACAAAGCAAAATAAACTTTACTCCTAATCCACCAACAATCATAATGTTAATAGGGCTTCAGGGTTCAGGAAAAACAACAACCGCTGGAAAACTTGCTAATTTATTAAGAAAACAGGGAAAAAATCCATTATTGGTAGCATGTGATGTATATAGACCAGCAGCAATAAAACAATTACAGGTAGTAGGAGCAAGTCTAAATATACCAGTATTTGCCAATGAATCTTCAAAGGATGTTGTTCACATAGCAAAACAAGCACAAAATATAGCCATGTCAAAATTAAATGATGTAATAATTTTAGACACGGCAGGACGATTACATATTGATGAAGAACTTATGGAAGAACTAAAAAAACTTAAATCAAATGTAAAACCGCATGAAATATTATTAGTAGTAGATTCAATGACAGGTCAAGATGCAGTAAACGTTGCAACAAACTTTAATGAGACTGTAGGAATTGATGGAATAATACTTACAAAACTAGATGGAGACACAAGAGGTGGTGCTGCATTATCAGTAAAAAATGTAACAGGAAGACCAATAAAATTTGCAGCGACAGGAGAAAAATTAAGTGATATAGAATCATTTCATCCAGAGAGAATGGCATCAAGAATTCTAGGAATGGGTGATGTATTATCAATAATAGAAAAAGCAGAAGAAGCATATGACGAAGAAGAAGCATTAAAACTAGAAAAAAAATTAAGAAAGCAAGAATTTGACTTAGATGATTATTTAGCACAATTAAGGCAAATAAAAAAGATGGGTTCATTTTCATCACTATTAAAAATGGTACCAGGAGCAAATAAACTTGGGGACATAAAAATAGATGACAAAGAATTTATAAGAATAGAAGCAATAATATGCTCAATGACAGCAAAAGAAAGAAGAAACTCTAAAGTATTAAATGCAAGCAGAAGAATAAGGATAGCAAAAGGGTCAGGGACATCTGTGCAAGAAGTAAATAAATTTATAAAATCATTTGAAATGACACAAAAAATGATGAAGCAAATGCAAAACAAAAAAGGCGGATTCAATAAAATGTTAAAAGGAATGAATCCAAATGATTTGAAAAATTTTAAATTATAGAAAAATGTAAAAAGGGGCGACATTTCAGAAAATACTATAGACTTGAGACATCACTAAGCTCCATTTGTTATTGTTATTAAATTTATAAATATAAATGTCGAAGTGTGAAATTAAAAGTTATAAATTCTAATTTCTAACTGATAATCTCTTACTTCTAGTACAGGAGGTGAAAAAATAATGGTAAAAATAAGATTACAAAGAGAAGGTAAGAAAAAGTCTCCTTTCTATCATATAGTTGTTGCTGATTCTAAATCTCCAAGAGATGGTAAAATAATAGAGCAAATTGGAACATACAATCCAATGACAACTCCTGCAACAATAATTATAGATAAAACAAAAGCTGAGGAATGGATGAAAAAAGGTGCACAGCCTACAGATACAGTAAAAGCTTTAATTGAAAAAGCTCAATAATTAAGACTTAGAAAGGTGGACATATAATGAAAGAAATTTTAGAGAGTATACTAAAAAATCTTGTTGAAAATGTTAACGAGATATCAATAAATCAAATAGAAAAAGACAAATTAACAATTTTTGAAATAAAAGTTGCACCTGATGATATGGGAAAAGTTATAGGAAAAGAAGGGAAAATTGCTAAAGCAATTAGAAATATTGTAAGAGCAATTGGTGCTAGAGAACATAAAAAAGTTACAGTTGAATTTATAGATTAGAAATAGGAGTTTTATTATATGAACAACTTTCTAGAAATAGGTCAAATAGTTAATTCATATGGAATAAAAGGTTTTTTCAAGGTTGTACCATTTACAGACGATATTACAAGATTTGATAATTTGAAAAACATTTATATTGAAAAAAATAGGAAACTAGAAAAGAAGGATATCGAAGAAATTAAATATCATAAAAACCTAGTATTATTGAAAATCAAAGGAATAGATGATATTAATGATACTGAGCAATATAAAAATTGCTATATAAAAATAGATAGAGAAGATGCTGTTGACCTTCCAGAAGATACTTATTTTATAACAGATATAATAGGTATACAAGTATTTACAGAAGAAGGAGAGCTTTTAGGAGATATAATAGATGTATTTCCAACGGGAAGTAATGATGTATATGTTGTAAAAGATAAAACAGGAAAGCAAATTCTTTTACCAGCAATAGGAGAAGTAATAAAAAAAGTAGATGTTATAGCAAAAAAAATGATAGTTAAATTAATAGCAGGATTAATTTAGGAGAAAAATATGAAATTTAGTGTATTAACACTTTTTCCTGAAATGTTTTCAGTATTAGATAAAAGTATAATAGGAAGAGCAAAAGAAAAGAAACTAATTGATATTGAACTGATAAATATTAGAGACTTTTCAAAAGACAAACACAGAAAAGTAGATGATACTCCTTATGGTGGAGGAGCGGGAATGGTATTAATGCCAGATATTATATATAATGCTTATAAATCAATAAATGATGTAAAATCAAAAGTAATATATCTATCACCTCAAGGAAAAGTACTTAATCAAAAAAAGGTACAAGAACTCTCAAAAGAAAATCATCTTATATTACTATGTGGACACTATGAAGGAGTAGATCAAAGAGTTATAGACGAAATTGTTGATGAAGAAATTTCAATTGGAAATTATGTTTTAACTGGTGGAGAAATACCTGCAATGGTATTAATTGATTCAATATCAAGATATGTTAAAGGAGTATTAAACAAAGAATCTATACAAGAAGAATCATTCTCAAATGGGTTATTAGAATATCCACAATATACAAGACCAGAAAATTTTTTAGGTCATGAAATTCCAGAAATATTAAAAAGTGGGCACCATGAAAACATAAATAAATGGAGAAAAGAAAAATCGTTAGAAATAACAATGGTCAAAAGACCAGACTTAATAATAAAGAAGGAGGATAAAAAAAATGGACGTAATAAAAGCCATTGAACACGAACAATTAAAAGAAACAGTTCCAGTATTAGATGTAGGAAATACTGTAAAAGTTTCTGTTAAAATCAAAGAAGGCGAAAAAGAAAGAATACAAGTCTTTGAAGGAATTATAATAAAAAAGCAAGGTGGAGGATTAAACGAAACATTTACTGTAAGAAAAATCTCTTATGGAGTAGGTGTTGAAAAAACATTCTTATTACACTCACCAATGGTAGAAAAAGTTGAGGTTATAAGAGTAGGAAAAGCTAGACGTGCTAAACTAAACTATTTAAGAGATAGAATAGGAAAAGAAGCTAAGACTAAAGAAAAAGTTGGAGCAAGAATAGAAAATAAAGTAGTAGTATTAAAAGAAGCAATTGATGAAAATGCTGAGACTATTGAAGAAACTATTGAAGAAGATGAAATAATAGAAAATGTAGAAGCAGTAGAAGCAACACAAACTGTTGAAACAGTAAAAAATGCAGAAATAGTAGAAAATACAAAAACGGAAGAAAATACTGATGAAAATAATTCAAAATAAGAATAATTAATAAATTATATTTATGAGAATGTCTTTTATTAAAGTGCACCTCAAATGTTAAAACTTTTATCTAACATTTGGGGTGTACATTACTTTTAAGGTTCTGTTAATATCAGATTACTATCTTTTAATTTAACGATATGAAACTTTGCTATTCATATAAAAATCAGAAACATATAGTGGAAATTAAAAATAAATAGTGATATAATACATAAAGGAAAAGGTGCTAAAAATATGAAAATAATAAAATTAAATAAAATAATAAGTATAATAATTCTAGTAATAATTTTAGTAATATTTATATATGCTCTTATAAAACCAAAAAAAACGACAACAAGATCAGCAGACAATATAAAAATTGTTTGTACATCATTTGTTGGATATGATTTTGTAAAAGCAATTACAAATGGAAGTAAAAATGTAGAAATAATATATCTATTAGACTCAGGAGTAGATGCACATAACTTTGAGCCTACAGCTAGTCAAATAGTATCAATACAACAATCAGACTTATTTGTATACAATGGTGGAGAAATGGAAAATTGGACTGAGCAAGTTATACCAACATTGGACTTATCATATACAAAATTAGTAAAGCTAATGGATACTGTAGAATTATATAGAGAAGAAAGTATAGATGGAGTAGAAGAGGAAGAACATGAAGAGCTAGCATGGGATGAGCATATTTGGACATCACCTAAAAATGCAATAAAAATATTAGAAAACCTGGAATTAGAATTAGAAAAAATTGATAATGAAGAAAAAACAATATATAGGCAGAATGCTAACAATTATAAAAAGCAAATAGAAAAATTGGATGAAGAAATATGGAAAATAGTAAGCAATGCTAAAAGACAGAGGTTAGTATTTGGAGACAGAATGCCAATAAGATATTTTTTAGAGGAATTTGGATTAAAAGCTAGTGGAGCTTTTAATGGTTGTAGTACAGAAACAGAACCTAGTACAAAAACTTTAACATATTTAATAAATTTAATAAAAGAAGAAAACATACCAGTAGTATTATATATAGAAAATGGAAATTCAAAAGTTTCAAACATTATTGCAAAAGAAACAGGAGCAAAAGCAATGCAAATGCAAACATTACATTCAATATCAAATGAAGACTATATAAATGGAGAAACATATGTAACATTAATGAATAGAAATTTAGATGTATTAAAAACAGCATTACAATAATATAAATAAATATATAACAATTAAAATACAGATTAGCTGTAAGAGATATATGGATAAATAAATGGAAGGTATAAAAGGCAAAAAATAGAAATTCTTTTCCTTACATAATTGTACCTTAGAAAGGAATGAATTAAAAATGAAAAAAATAATTATAAGTTTAATAATACTAATAATTATATTAACAGCAGGAATTATCATATGGTTGTATCATGAACAAGAAGAAAACAAAAGAATTGATGCAGAAGCAGTAACACTAAAAGATAACCTAACAATCGAATTTGGAAAAGAAGCAAAAGTATCAGATTTTTTAGAAAACCTTAATGGTACATTATTTAGTGATGAAAAAATTGATACCGAAAAATTAGGAGACGTAGAAGTTTCATTCAAATTTATAAATATAAAAAAGAAGCTCAGAACAGCTAAATTTACGATAAAAGTGATAGATGTAACAGCCCCAAAAATATTCAGTGGAGCATCATACACAATAAAAAAAGGCTCTGATAAGAATTTAACAGATGTATTAATAAGTGGAGATGACATAGACGACAATCCTAAAAGAGAAATTGTAGGAAAATATGATTTTAACACTGTAGGAGATTATAAACTAACATATGTAGTAACAGACTCAAGTGGAAATGAAACCAAAAAAGACTTTATACTTCATGTTATAGAAGAACAAACAACACAACAAGAACCAACAAAACCAAAAGAACCTATTTACTTTAATGACATATTAGACAACTACAAAACTGAAAAAACAAAAATTGGAATAGATGTATCCAAATGGCAAGGAGAAATAGACTGGGAAAAGGTAAAAAATGCAGGAGCAGAATTTGCAATAATAAGAATGGGATATCAAACAGACTATGATGGCGAAAATGTAATAGATCCATATTTTATTGCAAATATTGAAGGAGCAAAAAGAGTAGGATTACCAGTAGGAGTTTACTATTATTCATATGCAAAAAACGTAAAACAAGCAATAGAGCAAGCAGAGTGGGTAAACAAGCAATTAAGTGAATATCAAGTAGACTTACCAATAGCATTTGATTGGGAAAGCTGGAACTCATTCAACAAAGCAGGAATGAGCTTTTACACAATAAACAAAGTAGCAAATGAATTTCTTAATGTAGTAGCATCAGCAAATAGCAATCATAAAGGAATGTTATACAGTAGCAAAAACTACTTAGAAAAAATATGGTATCCAACAGAACATCAAATATGGCTAGCACACTATACAAATCAAACAAACTATCAAGGAGAATACTCACTGTGGCAAATGTGTGATACTGCCAGAATAGATGGAATTAATACTAACGTAGATGTAGACATTATGTATTCAGATATATAACACTATAGCTTTAGTAAAGCATCACAAAATAAAAAACATAGAAAGGAAAGGAACAAAAAAATGGAAAAAAAGAAAATAGGAATATTATTTGGAGGAAATAGTCCAGAGTATGAAGTATCATTAGAATCAGCATACAGTGTAATAACAAACATAAACAAAGAAAAATATGATATAACATTAATAGGAATAACAAGAGAAGGAAATTGGTATAAATATGAAGGACAAATAGAAAACATAAAAAACAACACGTGGGAAAAAGAAGGAAAGTGCACAAAAATATTAATTTCAACAAATACGAAAGATAAAGGAATAATAGAAATAGAAAATAAAACAAAACTAATAAAACTAGATGCCATATTACCAGTACTACATGGTTCAAACGGAGAAGATGGAACAGTACAAGGACTAATTGCACTTTCAGGAATACCATTAATAGGATGTAATACATTATCATCTAGCTTATGTATGGACAAGCACTTATCACATAAACTAGTAGAAAGTTATGGAATAAAAGTAGCAAAAAGCATAGTTATAAATAATAAAACTAACAAGAATGACACACTAGAAAGACTAAAAAAGCTAAAATATCCATTATTTGTAAAGCCAATGAGAGCAGGTTCTTCATTTGGAATTACAAAAGTAGAAAATGAAGACGAAATACAAGGGGCAATAGAAGAAGCATTAAAATATGACACAGAAATAATAATAGAAGAAAATATAGAAGGAATAGAAATTGGATGTGCAATACTAGGAAATGAGGAATTAACAGTAGGAGAAATAGACGAAATAGAATTAAGTAAAGGATTTTTCAACTACACAGAAAAATACACATTAAAAACCTCAAAGATACATGTACCAGCAAGAATAGAAAAAAGAACTTCAGACGAAGCAAAGGAAACGGCAAAAAAAATATACAAAATACTAAAATGTAAAGACTTTGCAAGGGTAGACATGTTTTTAACACCAAAAGGTGATATATATTTCAACGAGATTAATACAATACCAGGATTTACATCACACAGTCGATATCCTAGCATGATGAAACAAATTGGAATAGATTTTAAGCAATTGCTAGATAAATTAATTAGTTTAGAGATATAAAAAATGTAAAATTTGCTATGATATATAACTATAAATTAAAAGAAGAAAGGAAAGAAAATGTTTTTATCAATAATTTTAATAGCTATAGGATTTGCACTACTTGTAAAAGGAGCAGATTTTTTAGTAGATGGTTCAAGTAATATAGCAAAAAAGTTTCATATTCCAGAAATAATAATAGGTTTAACGATAGTATCAATAGGTACATCAATGCCTGAACTATTCGTAAGTTTGACATCAGCATTAGAAGGACACTCAGATATGTCCATGGGCAATGTAATTGGAAGTAATATAGCTAATCTATTATTAATTTTAGGTTTATCAACTATTATTAGACCTATAAAATTTCAAAGAGAAACACGACTAATAGAAATGCCAATGTGTTTAATACTAACAATAATATTTATGATATTTTGTAATACAGAAGGAGTAATATCAAAAATAGAAGCAATTATATTACTAATACTGTTTATAATCTTCATATTATATACAATAATTATGGGAAAGAATGGAGAAAAATTTGATAAAGAAGAAACTATAATAGAACTGAAAACAGAAAATGAGAAAGTATCAATCTTTAAAAGTATTGTATTTATTGTATTAGGGATTATTGGGTTAAAAGTTGGTGGAGACTTAACAGTAGACAATGCACTAGTTGTTGCTAGATTTTTTAATATAAGTGAAAAAATTATAAGTTTAACAATACTTGCAATTGGAACAAGTCTACCAGAATTAGTAACAAGTGTTACAGCAGCAATTAAAGGAAATAGTGATATAGCAATAGGAAATATTATAGGCTCAAATATTTTTAACATGTTACTTATAATAGGAATATCAGCATTAATAAATCCAATAATATATAATGTTTCATATAACTTAGAAATGGTAATATTAATATTAGGAATATTATTATTATCGATATTCCCAATAATACCACCGAAAAATCAAATGAATAGGTCTAATGGACTTATATATTTAATTATATATGTATTATATATGGTAAATTTATTTATGCATTAGAAAGGGACGTGAGATAAGGAGACATTTTGAGATATAAAATTATGCAAAAATGAAATTTGATTAATAAGAAAGAATAATTCTTTGCTAATTTACATTAAATTTTCTATTCAATCATTTATTTAATGTAAATTAAACTTATAAAATTGATTGTAAATATATTATACGAGGAATAAAAAAATGCAAAAGATATTAATAGTAGAAGATGATGAAAAATTAAGAGATGAATTAGACATATTTTTAAGCAACAATGGATATCAAACAGAAACGTTAAAAGGGTTTAAGGATACTATAAATAAAATTTTAAAAATAAATCCAGACTTATTATTGTTAGATATAAACTTGCCAGAATCAGATGGAGAATATATTTGTAAGGAACTAAGAAAAAAATCAGCAATGCCTATAATAATAGTTACAAGTAGAGACAGCGAAATAGATGAATTATTATGTATAAATTATGGAGCAGACCAATATATAACAAAACCATTCAATATACAAATTTTACTTGCAAAAATAAATTCATTATTAAAAAGAACAAATGTATGGGAAGGAGTAAACGAAAGAATAGATGCGGGAAATTTCACAATAAATATTCGAAAAAATACAATAGAAAAAAATGATAAAATAGTAGAATTAACTAAAAATGAATATAAAATTTTAAAAATTTTAGTACAAAATAGAGAAAAAATAGTATCAAGATATGATATAATAAAATGTTTATGGGATAGCGAAAGTTTTATAGATGATAATACTTTAACTGTAAATATTACTAGACTAAGAAATAAACTAGGAGAAATAGGATTAAAAGAGTTATTAGAGACTAAACGAGGTCAAGGATATATACTGAAATAAAAAAATAATTTACATTTGGAAGTATCGTTTTTGAAAAAAAATTTAGTGAAGAAGAGTTAGGACTTCAGTGAATATCTCTAAAAAATAACAAACAAAAATTTGCAAAAAACTATTGAATATATAAAAAAAATATGATAAAATATAACAGTGTTTGACACAAAATATATAAAAAAAGGGAATGACGAAATGAATGATAAGATAGTAATAAAAGGAGCAAAAGAGCATAATCTAAAAAACATAAACCTTGAAATTCCAAGAGACAAATTAGTTGTAATTACAGGACTTTCAGGTTCAGGAAAATCATCCTTAGCATTTGACACATTATATGCAGAAGGTCAAAGGAGATATGTAGAAAGTTTATCCTCATATGCAAGGCAATTTTTAGGAATAATGGAGAAACCAGATGTTGAATCAATAGAAGGGCTTTCACCAGCAATATCAATAGACCAAAAAACCACATCGAAAAACCCAAGATCAACAGTAGGAACAGTAACGGAAATATATGACTATATTCGTTTATTATATGCAAGAATAGGTGTAGCATATTGCCCAAACTGTGGAAAGAAAATAGAAAAACAAACATTGGATCAAATAATAGATGATGTATTAAAATTACCAGAAGGAACTAAAATCCAAATTTTAGCACCAATAATTCGTGGAAGAAAGGGGGAATTTGCAAAACAGTTAGAAAGTTATCAAAGACAAGGATTTGTTAGGGCAAGAATAGATGGAGAAATGGTAGAACTAACAGATGATATACAAATAGACAGAAAGAAAAAACATAATATAGAATTAGTAGTAGATAGATTAGTTATAAAAGAAGACATTAGGAACAGACTAGCAGAATCAATAGAAGTATCTTTAAAAAACGCAAATAACATAGCATTAGTTGAAATTTCAGAAAAAGACAATAAATACGAAAAAATGTATAATACAAATTATTCATGTGTAGACTGTGGAATAAGTATTGAAGAACTAACACCAAGAATGTTCTCATTTAATAATCCATTTGGGGCATGTCCAGCATGTACAGGAATTGGATATTTAATGAAAATGGATGAAGACTTAATAATTCCAGATAAAAGCAAAACTTTATATGATGGAGTAAAAGCATTTGGTTCAAGCACAATGAAAAAAGGAGACACCATGGCAAAAATGTACTTTGAAAGTATTGGAAAATATTATGGAGTCAATATAAAACAACCAATAAAAAAACTACCAAGGGAATTTTTGGAAAAAATCTTATATGGTACAGGAGATGAAAAAATAGACTTTGAATATGAATCTCCATTCGGAGTAAGAAAATTCACAACTCCATTTGAAGGAGTAATTCCAACATTAGAAAGAAGGCACAATGAAACGAAATCACAAGGAATGAGAGATTTCTATGAAATGTACATGAGTGAATCAGACTGTCCTATATGTAAAGGAGCAAGACTAAAAAAAGAAAGTTTAGCAGTAAAAATTGAAGAAAAAAACATTAATGAACTAACAGAAATGTCAATAGATAAAATAAAGCAATTTTTAAATAATCTAAAATTAACAAAACAAGAAGCAATGATTGCAGATATGATATTAAAAGAACTAAATAAAAGGCTACAATTTTTATTAGATGTGGGACTTGAATATTTAACATTATCAAGACCAGCAGGAACATTATCAGGAGGAGAAGCGCAACGTATACGTCTTGCAACTCAAATAGGTTCAAGTCTAACAGGAGTGCTTTACATATTAGACGAACCAAGTATAGGATTACATCAAAGAGACAATGAAAAACTAATAGCAACACTAAAAAAACTAAGAGACTTAGGAAACTCAGTATTAGTTGTAGAACATGATGAAGACACAATGTATGCTGCTGACCAAATTATAGACATAGGACCAGGTGCAGGTGTACATGGTGGAAATGTATTAGGGCAAGGGACAGCAGAAGAAATAAAACTAGTACAAGGTTCAGAAACAGGAGCATATTTAAGTGGAAGAAAAAGAATTGAAGTTCCAAAGAAAAGAAGAAAATCAAATGGAAAATCAATTGAGATTATAGGTGCTAGTCAAAACAACTTAAAAAATATAAATGTTAAATTTCCATTAGGAGTATTTACTTGTGTTACAGGAGTTTCTGGTTCAGGAAAAAGTACATTAGTAAATGAGATTTTATATAAAACTATAGCAAGAGACTTAAATGGTGCGAATGAAAAGCCAGGAAAATGTAAAGAGGTAAAAGGACTTGAAAACATTGATAAAATAATAAACATAGACCAATCACCAATAGGTAGAACTCCACGTTCTAACCCAGCAACATATACAGGAGTGTTTGATGATATAAGAGAAATTTTTGCTACAACAAATGAAGCAAAAATGAGAGGATACCAAAAAGGAAGATTTAGTTTCAATGTTCCAGGAGGAAGATGTGAAGCTTGTAATGGAGACGGTTCTATAAGAATTGAAATGCATTTTTTACCAGACATTTATGTACCTTGTGAAGTTTGTAATGGAGCAAGATATAATAGAGAAACACTAGAAGTAAAATATAAAGGAAAAAGTATAGCAGACGTACTTGATATGACGGTTGAAGGAGCCTTGGAATTCTTTGAAAACATACCTAAAATCAAACAAAGAATACAAACCCTAAATGATGTAGGACTAGGATATATAAAACTAGGACAACCATCAACAACACTATCAGGAGGAGAAGCACAACGTGTAAAACTTGCAACAGAATTATCAAAAAGAGCAACAGGAAAAACACTATATATACTAGACGAACCAACAACGGGGTTACATATAGCAGATGTACATAGACTAGTAGACATATTACAAAGGTTAGTAGACACAGGAAACTCAATAATAGTAATAGAACATAATTTAGACCTAATAAAAGCATGTGACTATATAGTAGACTTAGGACCAGAAGGAGGAGACGGAGGAGGAACAATAGTACAAGTAGGTACACCAGAACAAATCGTAAAAAATGAGAAAAGTTATACAGGTAGATTTTTAAAAAAATATTTAAATTAAATATATCTAAAATGAATTGGGCACGAATTTTCGTGCCCACTGAAATTATCTATCGTTGTTTTGATTTTGATTGTTATTGTTATTATTGTTGTTATTATTATTTTTGTTTTTCTTTTCTTTTGACATAATAAATGCACCTCCATTACAATTAAGTATAAACATATTATTAACAAAAAAATGCGAAATATACATTTATAAAAAAATTATAAATCTTAATTTTTGCTTAAATAAATTATAGAGATTATAATTATACATTGTAGGGAAACTTTTTTGAGCATCAGAAGGGATTTGGAAACTGTTATGCAGAGGCTTATGGCAGGGAATTGCGACGAAGAATTTTAAATATCTCTCATCTTTAAAAGGTGGTATAACTTGGTTTAATACCAGGTTGTGCTACTTTTTCCAGTTTCTAAACTCTAAGCTCTAATTTCTAACCTCTAAACAATAGACAATTAACAATTTTAGGTGTATAATATGTAACTGAAATAACATAAAAAGAATATAATAATATGAAAAATTATTATGGAGGTCAAGATGTCATATAAAAATGAAAGATTAGAGGAATTCAATAATTATTTAAAAAATAGAAAAGTAGCAATAATTGGACTTGGGGTAAGTAATATTCCATTATTAGATTATATGAATAAAAAAGAAGCAAGAATAACAGTATTTGATGATAGAACCATAGATAAAATACCAATAGAAGCACTTGAAAAAATTAGAAAATATGAAATAAACTCTTATTTTGGAGAAGAGAGTTTAAAAAACTTAAAAGACTTTGATATTATTTTTAGGTCTCCAAGTTGTATGCCAAATAGAGAAGAATTGCAAGAAGAGGTAAAACGTGGAGCTGTACTTACATCAGAAATAGAAATGGTATTACAAATGTCTCCATCAACTATAATAGGAGTTACAGGTAGTGATGGAAAGACAACAACTACCACTTTAATATACGAAATAATAAAAGCAAAAGGATATAAATGTTTTTTAGGAGGAAACATAGGAACACCATTATTTACAAAAATAGAAGAAATGATGCCAGAAGACGTAGTTGTGCTAGAAATGAGTAGCTTTCAATTAATTGGAATGGAAATCAGTCCTCAAATTTCAGTAATTACAAATATATCACCAAACCATTTGAATATACATAAAGATTATGAAGAATATATAAAAGCAAAGAAAAATATCTTTAAATATCAAGATGATAATGGAGTTATTGTATTAAACTACGATAATGAAATTACAAGAAAGCTTGCAAATGAAGCAAATGGAAAAGTTAAATTCTTTAGTAGTAAGGAAAAATTATCAGATGGAATAATTTTAGATGATAGAATAATAAAAGAATGTAAAGATAAAGTAAGGAGACATATATTAGATACTAAAAATATAAAATTAAGAGGAAATCATAATTATGAAAATGCATGTGCAGCAATTGCCATAACTGAAGGACTAGTAGATATAGATACACAAATTGATGTAATATCAAATTTTGAAGGAGTTGAACATAGACTAGAATTAGTAAAAGAAATAGATGGAGTAAAATGGTATAATGATTCAATAGGAACAAGTCCAACAAGAACAATGGCAGGGCTACATTCTTTTGATGAAGACATAATTTTAATTGCAGGAGGGTATGATAAACATTTAGACTATAAACCACTTGCAAAGCCAATATTAGAAAAAGTACAAACTTTAATTTTAATGGGTCAAACAGCAGATAAAATATATTATGCAGTAAAAGAAGAAGCAGAAAATCAAAATAAACAAATAGAGACATATGTATGTGAGAGTTTAGAAGATACAGTAAAAATGGCACATAAAGTTGCCAAAAAAGGTCAAATAGTATTATTCTCTCCAGCAAGTGCAAGTTTTGATTTATTTAAAAACTTTGCAGAACGTGGAAAAAAATTTAAAGAATTAGTAAATAAAATATAAAAATTTATGGAGTTGTAACAGGGGTTCAACTCCATAAGTTTGTCTTAAATGACGAGTTACATATTATATACATTCTCGTCAGTAGAGATTAACAGAAACAAGTTTTTTAGCTCTTGTCTCAATTCTTGAAGCTTATGATGTACAGGCATGGAAGCTTTAAGATCATGTAACTCCAAAATGCATAGTATTTCAAAGAGACAGTGTTTCATACGATTAATATTCTCTGGAAAACATACTATACTATGATCTTGTATGCAAGTGTAATTGAGAATGAATCCATTGTCTGTTGAAGAAATTTTCATACTGCAAATAATTTCTTCGACAAAAATGGAAAGCTGGTTTCCAGCCCAATTTTTGTGCTTCCGGGTCTCTAAGATCCCTTTGATGGAACTCGATAGATTGTTAATTTTGCAAATTATTTGAGACATTTCTTTTTGAGACATTCCTTTTACCTCCATTGCTCTTGAGCATTACTATTTTAGTATACTACAAAATAAGACAAAAATCAACGTTAACATATTATTAATATTAACTAATACTAGAATAAAATGTATATAAAGTTAACAGCTTGACAAAAATAATGTGCAGTAGTATAATAGAAAACAGCCATTGCCAGAAATGGTAAAAGATGAGATTTTAATATTTTAAATTTGTTGAACGGAAAATTAAATATTAAAAAAGCGATGTAAAGGTGTGAGACATCGTAGCTTGTGTTTTATGTGGAAAAGAATGTGGAAAACTCACATTTTCTTTTCACATGCATATAAAAAACAAAAAAGAGAAGAGAGGATTGAAAAAGAAAAAATGAAAGAAGACAAAATAGAGAATCTAGCAGTAGATTCTATACTAGAGAAAAAAGAAGAAGTAAGAAAGAGAAAAAGGACTAATAATTATCATAAAAAAATAAAAAATGAGGAAAAAGCAGAAATAAAAAATGAGTTCAAGAAAGAAAATAAAAGAGTAAAAAAACAACTTAATGCAGAAAATAAAAAATCAGAAATAAAAATCGAACCTAAAATAGAAGACAAGGAGATAGAAGTAAAAATTGAACCTAAGATAGAAAATAATAAAGTAGCAACAAAGAGAAGAGAAAATAATAGAAAGCCAAGAACTAGAAGAAAAGAAGAATTTAGATTTAAAGCAAGCCCAATAAAAATAATACCATTAGGTGGACTATTAGAAATTGGAAAAAATATAACAGTATTTGAATACGAAGATGAAATAATAATAGTAGACTGTGGACTAGCATTCCCAACAGAAGATATGTTAGGAGTAGACTTTGTAATTGCAGATATGAGTTATCTTGTAAAAAATAAAGACAAAATAAAAGGATTAGTCATAACGCATGGACATGAAGACCATATTGGGGGAATACCATACCTGTTAAAACAAATAAATGTACCAATATATGCAACTAGATTTACAATAGCATTAATAGAGAACAAATTAGAAGAACATCATTTATTAAGGTCAACAAAATTAAATATAGTTGATAAAGAACAAGTAATAAATCTTGGAAAAATGAAAGTAGAATTCATAAGAACTGCACATAGTATACCAGATGCAGTAGGAATTGCATTACACACACCAGCAGGAGTAATAGTTCATACAGGAGATTTCAAAATAGACTATACACCTATAGATGGACAAAAAATAGATTTAGGACGTTTTGCAGAATTGGGAAATGAAGGAGTTTTAGCACTAATGTCAGACAGCACAAATGCAGAAAAAAAAGGATTTACCAACTCAGAAAGCACAATAGGGGAAGTATTTGACAATTTGTTCGTAAACTGTAGAAAAAGAATAGTAATAGCTACATTCTCATCAAACGTTCATAGAGTTCAACAAATAATAAACTCATCTGTAAAATATGGTAGAAAAGTAGCCATATGTGGTAGAAGTATGGTAAAAGTAATAGAAACAGCAAGTAAACTAGGATATATGGATGTACCAGAAAACACAATAGTAGATATAGACTTAATAAATAAATATCCAGAAGAAGCATTAACGATAATAACAACAGGGTCACAAGGAGAACCCATGTCAGCACTAACAAGAATGGCATCAGGAGAACACAGAAAGGTTCAAATAACACCAAATGATTTAGTAATTATCTCAGCAACTCCAATACCAGGAAACGAAAAATTTGTATCAAAAGTAATAGATGATTTAATGAAAATAGGAGCAGAAGTTGTATATAGTTCACTACAGAATATACATGTATCAGGACATGCTGCACAAGAAGAACAAAAACTAATACTAGCACTTACAAAGCCTAAATACTTTATACCAGTACATGGAGAATATAGACAACTAGTAGCACATAGTGATACAGCAAAACTAATGGGAATTACAAATGAGAATATATTTATTTTAAACAATGGAAAAGTACTAGAACTAACATCAAATGAAGGAAAAATAACAGGTAGTGTTCAAAATGGAAAAGTATTAATAGATGGTTTAGGGATAGGAGATGTTGGAAATATTGTATTAAAAGATAGACAACATTTATCTCAAGATGGACTAATAGTAGTAGTAATATCTATTAATAGTGAAGGTCAAGTAGTCTCAGGACCAGATATAATTTCAAGAGGATTTGTATATGTAAGAGAATCAGAAAATTTAATGGAAGAAATAAAAAAAATTGTAAGAAATACACTACAGAACCTTGAAGATAATAATGTAAAAGAATGGGTAACAATAAAATCTACAGTAAAAGATAAAATAAGAGATTATTTATATCAAAAGAATAAGAGGAATCCAATGGTTCTACCAATAATTATCGATGCATAACATGAGTTTGAAAAATAATCAGCAACTTGTGTAGTCGGAACGACGTAGCGTGAGAATTAGTAAAAATACACATTTGTAAAAGGAGAGGAATGAAAAATATGGATTATAAAGATTTAGCAAATTTAATATTTCCAGAGATAAAGGATATATCATATTATGAAGAAAAATATGCTAAAAGAGAATTACCAGAAGGAGCAATAGTAACCAGATTTGCTCCTAGTCCTACAGGATTCGTACATATAGGAGGCTTATACTCAGCATTAATAGCAAGAAAAGTGACAACACAAACAAACGGAGTATTCTTTTTAAGAGTTGAAGACACAGACCAAAAAAGAGAAGTAGAAAATGGTGTTACAGGAATAATAGAAGCACTAGAAAAATTTGATATAATACCAGACGAAGGTATGAAAAGTGAAGAAGAATCATTTGGGAACTATGGTCCATATAAACAAAGTCAAAGAAAAGAAATATATCAAGCTTATGCAAAATATTTAATAGAAAATAGATTTGCATATCCATGTTTTTGTACAGCAGAAGAATTAGAAGAAATGAGAAAAAAGCAAGAAGAAGCAAAAGTAATACCAGGATATTATGGAGTTTGGGCAAAATATAGAAATCTTCCAATTACAGAAGCAGCCGAAAAAATAAAAAGTGGAGAAGAATATATAATAAGACTAAAATCGCCTGGAGATGTAGAAAGAAAAGTAAAATTTAAAGATGTTATAAAGGGAAATGTAACATTTCCAGAAAACAATCAAGATATAGTAATAATAAAATCAGATGGACTACCAACATATCATTTCGCACATGCAGTTGATGACCACCTTATGGGAACAACACATGTAATACGTGGAGATGAATGGTTATCATCATTACCAGTACATGTGCAATTATTTCAAGTATTAGGAATTAAAGCACCAAAATACTGTCATATAGCACCAATATTAAAAGAGGAAAATGGAGCCAAAAGGAAATTAAGTAAAAGAAAAGATTCAGAGGCAGCAGTTGAATATTATGCAAAAGAAGGGATTCCATCAGAAGCAGTAAAAGAATATTTATTAAATATTGCGAATTCAAATTTTGAATTATGGAGAAAACAAAACAAAAATGCTTCAATAGATGAATTTGAGTTATTATTAAACAAAATGAGTGTAAGTGGAGCATTATTTGATATGGTAAAATTGTTAGATATATCAAAAACAGTAATATCAAAATATGATGCAAAAACAGTATACGAAAAAGCATTAGCATGGGCAAATCTATATGATAATGATTTAAAAGAATTATTAGAAAAAGACATAGAATACACTTTAAAAGTATTAGGAATAGAACGAGGAAATGAAAAACCAAGAAAAGACATATCAAAATGGTCTACAATAAAAGAAAACATAGAATATATGTATGATGATAGATATTTAAATCAAGAAATAGAATATGAATATCAAAAAATAAATGACAAAGAAGAAATTAAAAACATAGTAAACACATATATTGAGAAATACTTTGATATATCAGATGATAAAGAAATCTGGTTTAATAAAATGAAAGACTTAGCAGAAGAATTTGGATATGCAAGAGAAGTAAAAGAATTCAAGGCAAATCCAGAAGCCTTCAAAGGGCATGTAGGGGACATATCAACTGTCATAAGAATTTCATTAACAGGAAAAGCCAATACACCAGACATGTATGAAATAATGCAAGTACTAGGAAAAGACAGTGTAATAAGAAGATTAGAAAAAGCAATAAAATAAAATCATTAAACGCGCTGTGCTCTTTCATAGAGTACAGCACGTTTTATAAAATTGTATAGAAATATATTGAAAAAGCACAAAAATTGTATATAAAGGAACTGAATGAAGGACGATTACATATAATTTTTAATATAAAATAGAAGGAGGACAAAATGATAAAGAACTATTTTAAAGACTGGACGAAATTTGAATTGACATTTCTAATATGTGGTTTAATAATTTCTATATTATCATCTATAATATTCAAAGGAACTATAATAGATACTTTATATACATCTCTATATTTGATAACAGCATTATTAATGTCAAAAGGAAAAATTGAATGTTACTTTGTAGGATTTGTAAGTGTATTTTTCTATGGTATAGTTTCATATAACCAAGGATATTATGGAGAATTGATTATAACAATTTTTTTAACATTTCCAATAATGATAATAGGAATTATAAGTTGGCTAAGAAATCGTGATAAGGAAGAAGACGTAGTAATAGTTAATACATTATCACAAAAAGAAATAATTATAGCATTTTCTTCTCAACTAATACTATTTTGGATATATTACTTTTTATTAAAAGCATTTAATACAGATTTATTGGTAATAAGTTCTATATCAATAGTAACAAGTGTTTTGGCAAGCTATTTTGAGGCTAGAAGAAGTGAACTATCATTATTTTGTTACATAGCAAATGATATAGTTATTATTACATTATGGATAATTCCAATAATTGCAGGAGAAACTGCATTAATTTCGGTATTAGTAGGACCTATATTATTATTAATAAATGATATATATGGAAGTTATAATTGGAAAAGGCTAAAAGAAGATCAAAAGAAGAAAAGTGTATTATAAAATGAAAAAAAGTCAACACGAAAAGAACAAATATTTGAAAGATATAAAGGAATAAAACTATGAGAAACATAAAATTAACAATAGAATATGATGGAAGCGGGTTTAATGGGTGGCAGAAACAGCCAAATAAATTAAATATCCAAGGAGAAATAGAACAAGTAATACAAAACATTACGGGAGAGGTAGTAGAACTAAATGCATCAGGGAGAACAGATGCAGGTGTTCATGCACTACGGACAAGTTGCAAACTTTAAAACAAACTCTAATATCCCAATAGAAAAAATACCAATTGCCATAAATACATATCTAAAAAAATCAATAAGAATACAAAAAGCAGAAGAAATAGAAGAGAGATTTCATAGTAGATTTAATTGTAAACAAAAAACTTATAGATATGTAATAAATAACTCAGAATATGGAACAGCTATATATAGGAATATGGAATATTGCTTCTCAGGAAAACTAGATATAAAAGCAATGCAAAAGGGAGCAAAATATTTTGAAGGGGAACATGATTTTAAAGCATTTAAATCTAGTGGAACATCATCAAAAAGTAGTGTAAGAACAATATATAAAGCAGATGTTACAAAACAAGAAGATAGAATATATATAGAATTAACAGGAAATGGTTTTTTATATAACATGGTAAGAATAATATCAGGAACACTACTAGAAGTAGGATTAGGAAAAATAAAACCAGAAGAAATACCAGAAATAATAAAGTCTCAGAATAGAGAAAGAGCAGGAAAGACTTTGCCACCACAGGGATTGTATCTAGTAGAAGTAAAATATTAAGAAAACTTTTTAGAAACTATGGTATAGAATATAAAAAATTAAGTATTAGAAATATACTAATACTTAATTTTTTTTGCAACAACAACAAATCGCCCATCTTCTGTATGATATGCACATGTAGAAAGAGTTAATAGCTGTTCACCATAAGAAGCATTAACACCAGTATCATAAAGAGAAGCTTTTTTAGAATTTAATATAAAATTATTATATTCACTTTCATTTTCAGCATTTATAAAAAAATAATATCTAAATACATTAGTGTCAGATTTATTGTACACTCTTGAACGAAAAACTGCCAAAATTTCATACTCTGAATCCTCTTGTAATGTAGAGAAATTGATTATTTTGTGCTCTTGATAAAAACCTTCATTCTCATATTCTAATAATCCTTCAAACATTGTACCACTTTTGCTTCTATGGCCATAAATTAAAAAATTATCACTTGGTTTTTCAAAACTAACATCTTTATCCAAAAAAATAGACCCTCTAGATGAATATGTTTTCTTATATGTATGGTCTAAATAATAAACATTATCTTGAGCTTGTACAACTGGATAATTAATACTAGTACCAGGTATCTCTAACCATGCTACAACATCTTTATATTGATTATTTAGTTCTTCTAATTTTAAAATTTTCTCTGCCTTATCTTTAGCTTTAGCCTGTGAACCATCCATAAAAATACCTTGATTTTCATTATTAACAATGTAATCAGCCAAAGACTCATAATCCTTTTTTTCTTTATATTCTATATACTTAGTTGTTATTAAAAATATAAAAGATATAAGAATTAATATAGAAAATATTATTATAATGATATATTTTATAATAAGTAAATTATTTCTTTTATTAGCCTTCATTTTTATTTTACTCCTTTTTATAAAATGTGGTGAAAAATATTTTAATGAAATTTATCAAATGCAATTAATGGGCGGACGGAAAAGTCCGCCCTACTATTTAAAATAGTTATACTTTAAATTTATGCTATTGAATATCAAATCATTTATAGGTTATCTTTTTATTTTGCTTGCGATTACAAATCCTACTAATGAGAAAATTAATGAAGTTATAGCTATAATATTAAATAAATTATTTTCGCCTGTTTTTGGAGTTTCATCTTTTTTATCTGGTACAACTTCAGGAGCTGGTTTTTCTACAGCTTTATAGACTGCTTTTAAATCTAAATTAGAATTAACAGGAGTAGATTCCTCAAAAACTTCACCAGTATCAGCCTTAACGAAATGAACGAACTCTTTACCTGCTAGATTTTTTATAGCTGGTAACTCAGGAATATCAGCTAAAGTTTTTCCAGCTTCTAATTCAAATCTATTATCATCTATAGTTACAAAAACATATTGTGTAACTGGAAAATTTTGAAATTCACCTGGATTTGGCATATTTACAGTTGCCCCAAGATAAATATCTACATCAACTTTAGTATTATTTCCATTTGTTCCAATTAATTGTCCACCACTTTTACCAATGTATAAATTATTAACAACAGAACCACCAGTGATATCTAAACCTACAGAACCAATAGAACCAGTAACATTAGCATCTTCTGTTTCTCCACCTACATAAAGTTTATCAATAGTACCACCTAGTACACGCATGTCTGCTGAAGAAACCTGTCCACGGTTAACACTCTGTAATAAAGCAATTTGACCACTTGTAATTTTAACATTTGCATTACCAGTAGTTCCATTAGAACCACCAGCTGTAACATAACTCATAGTACCACCATTAATATTAAGTGATACATTATTTGTAGTAGAATATCCTTCACCACCACCAAAAACGTTATAGGAACTACCATTATTTATAGTAGTAGTTGCATTTGTAACTACTGTTTCGAAACTTGAGCCTGTATGTGAACCAGAATCACTATTAGCAAATATATTTGCACCACCGCCAGTTACACTACCAGTTACTTTTCCACCATTAATAATAACCTCTGCATTTGTTACAGAACTTTGGTGAAGACCACCACCAAATACATTTTTAACAGTTCCGCCATTCATAGTAATTTTAGTACTTGGGTAATTAGTAGCATCATGATGAGCGCCACCAAATACGTTAATATCACTAGGAACATTTACAGTTTTAGTCTCAGTTCCATTAAGCCATACAATTTTAGCTCCTTGAGCTCCATCATCTCTTTCTTCTATACTAATATGTGTACCATTTGCGAAGAAACATTTTTGAGAACCGAGAGTAATATATCCATTACCATCATCTCCATAAGATGGTTCAGCAGCTTTTACATTATCTGTAAGAGTAAAAAATGTAAGAAAAGCAAAAGCTAACAATAAAATAAATAAAAATTTTCTTTTCATAATTATAATATTCCTTTCTAAAGTAAAATTAAATTTTAAAAAGAATTAGTATATTGCTAGGCATTTCAAATCAAAAAAGCGGAGGTGTACTTGTGTACATTGAGTATTTTTTGTATTTGAAATAACGACGTAAGATGCTGATTATTTTTAAAATTTTTCAATATGAAATCACAAATCATATTAATGGTATTGTTAGCAAATTTTAAAATTTATTACTGGGAATACATTACAAAAAATCAAAAATTAACAATTTCCCATTAAAAAGTCAAATTATATTACCAGAAACTTAACATAAAATTGACATTTCACTATAATTTTGCTACAATATAAAATACAAGTGACAAGGTCACAAAGCAATAAAAAATAAAAAAAGGAGTAGAGTAAGATGAAAAATGGAGAGGTTATAAACCGGACACAGAAGGAAATGTATTTAAGAGAACTGCAGGACATGTATGGAGAAACTAAGCAGTTGAGAGAAATACTCCAACATGAAATTCATTGTGAGAGGGAGAAGAAACAGTACTTAGAACAACTGTGGAACAAGTATGGAGGAGCCTTTCGTTTAAAGGAGATAATAAAATGTGAGATTCTTTAAAAGATACTCCAACCACAACATAAGGAGGAAAACAAATGGAAAACAGATTAGGCATAGGAATTAGGGACAAAGAGCAGTTTTTGGAAGAGTTGAGAAATCTGTATGGTGGAAGTATAAATCTCCGAAACTTACAGATTGAATTCAAAAACAGATGCCTTTCGACTCCTATTGAGGAGTGCAGGTTCACAGGAATTGACGGACTATCTGAGAAAGATGAATTTACAGGGACGATTGGTGAAATTATTGACAGCTATGGAATGTCAATAAAAGAGTTGACTAATCCAGAAATCATAGAATGGTTAGTTAAGCTTTTTACAGCAGGGGAAGACTGGATAAACGACATCAAAGGTGAAGAATTTGACCCTGTAAAATGTGTTCCCATTGATCGACAGGTAAGCGAAATTGAGGTTAGGGATTATCTGAGACATTTGGCTGAAAAGGCAGCAGAAGATACAGAAAAGACCGAATAACTTTAAATCCTAAAAATTTCAAACAGCGGTTGTGTATGCAATCGCTGTTTGTTATAGGTACAGGAAACTTTAGAATTTTTCTTTGTAACAAATTTTTATAAAATGAATAGTATATATAAAATTGAAAAATAAAGGAGATACATATATATGACTAATTTATTATTGTTATTATTTGCATTACCAATTGCAACCATTATACTAGCAAGTGTATTTGAAACTATATTACATTGCCCCATAAAAGTAGCAGCCATATTCTTTGCTATATTTTTAATTGTTACATTTGCGTTTTTCGATGCCAATTTCCTAATATTTGCCATTCTATATACAATCCTTGCATTTATATCAGCAATAATCACAAGACTAATTTCAAAAATTATAAGAGATAATAATTGTAATCATACAACAAACTGTGCAACTGTAAATAGTATTAATACCACATTAAACACTCAAAACTTAGATAATAATTCATCATGTGGATGTAATACTAGATATAGAAGATATTAAATTAAATCCAAATTAAAAATTTGAAAATTACTTATAATTAAATAAGTATATAATGCAGCAAAAACTCCCTGTAATAACTTACCCCAAATATATGGTTTAATTGAAATACCAGCCTCTGAAACTATGCTAAATACCTGCAAAACTACAGAAATACCGCCAAAACCAAGTAAAAATGCACAAAATATAATATTAGTAGAAATTGCCTTTACTGAAATAGAAGATATAATACTCACGCCATTTGTAAGTTCAATAATACCACTAATAAGCCCAGAGGAAAACCTAGAATCTATATTTAGGGTTCTTAAAAATGGATTAATAATTTTGCAAAGTAAATCTAAAACTCCACTACTATTAACAATAGAAATAATCACACTAAAAAGTACAACAAAACCACCAATAAGAACTACAGTACGAGTTGCGCTTGTAATACTTGCACCTAATATTTTTCCCAAACTACTTATATTAGCAGAAGAACTACTAGAAACTTTAGACACATATTTTGATGAAGATTTATGTGATTTATCATATTTCCAAAATCTAAAAAGAATACCTACTGTAATACATGCCAATATATGTGTAAGCAAAAGTAATATACCAATTTCTATACTACCAAAAAGGGATATACCAACAGTTCCAATTATAAAAAGAGGACCTGAATTATTAGTAAAAGCTAAAAGACGTTCAGCCTCAATGGAGGTGCAAATACCATCATTTTTAAACTTAGAAACAATTTTCGCACCTGTTGGGTATCCGCTAATTATACCCATAATAAAAGGAAAGGAACCTTCTCCAGGAACATTAAATAGTGGTCTCATTAAAAAATTTAGACGAGCTCCAAGCATTGAAATTACATTAGTATAACTTAATAATTCTGTTGCAATAAAAAAAGGAAAAAGTGAAGGAACAACGGAATTTGCCCATAACGATAAACCTGTTTTTGCAGCAGACAAGTTAGAATTTGAAAATACCACAAGTGATATTGTAAATAAAATAAAAATAATTGATAATAAATTTTTCTTTACAGAAAACAACATAAATTTAAAACTTCTTCTTTTCATACTAAAAATTATATTGTAAAGAAGATAAATATATGATATACTTTGCGTATAAGTTAAGGAAAAATTAATTTATACATTAAGGAAGGGAATATGATATGCGCAATAAATATAATCTAACAATGGAACAAAATATATTCTTGGCAAAAAGAAATTTAGTAGACAATATTTATGCAAATGCAAGAATGGAAGGTTTAAACATAACATTTCCACAGACTAAAACAATATT
Organism: uncultured Clostridium sp.; assembly: GCA_948471115.1. Lineage (GTDB taxonomy): Bacteria > Bacillota > Clostridia > TANB77 > CAG-508 > CAKPSH01. The sequence continues at coordinate 2,727 of CAOKRJ010000009.1, read as the reverse complement.
AGATGGAGTAAATGTTCCAGACTTGAAGATAGATGAAATACAATGTATATTGAATTTAAGAGATGCTTGGAAATATGTAATAAACAATATTGATAAAGAATTTAACATTGATTTTATTTGTAGAGTAAATGAATATGTCGCACGAAACGAAAGTCTTTCGTGGGGAAACTTTAGAGAACGGAAAAGTAGAAATAACAGGAACAGATTATATTCCAGAAATTCCTATCATAGAGAATGTAGGAAACAGAATAAAAGAAATTTTACAAATAGAAAATCCCACAGAAAGAGCAATTGAATATATGCTATATGGTATGAGAAGTCAATTATTTTGGGATGGAAATAAAAGGACAAGTAATATTTGTGCAAATAAAATTATGATAGAAAATGGTGTAGGTATTATCAAAGTTCCAGACAATAAATTAGAAGAGTTTAATATTTTACTTTCGAACTTTTATAGTACAGATGATAATTGTAGAATAAAACAATTCATTTATGATAACTGTATTGATGGTATTGTATTTGATGGATAGATATCAGAAAATTTAAAATAAATAATAAAAAAGAAAGGAATGTAGTTTAATGGTAGTAATAGGTAGTGATCATGGAGGATATAAATTAAAAGAGGAAATAAAAAAATATTTTGAAGAAGCAGGAATAGAATATGAAGATGTTGGGGCATATTCAGAAGAAAGCGTTAACTATCCTGACTTTGCAGTTAAAGTTGCAGAAAAAATACAAAATAAAACAGCAGAAACAGGAATATTAATTTGTAGATCAGGAATAGGAATGTCAATAGTTGCAAACAAATTTAAAGGAGTAAGAGCTACACCATGTTATAATGAAACAACAGCAAAATATTCAAGAATGCATAATAATGCGAATATTTTAGGTTTAGGAGCTGATTATATAAGTGTAAATGAAGCTATTTGTATTGTAAGAATGTTTTTAGCTACACCATTTGAAGGTGGAAGACATATGGAAAGAGTAAATTTAATTTCAGAGATAGAGAATAAAAATATGAAATAGGGAGGAAAATAATTATTTATGGAAAAAAAGAGAATTTTAACAGGAGATAGACCAACAGGAAAATTACATATAGGACATTATTTTGGCTCTTTAAAAAACAGAGTAAAAATGCAAAACGAAGGGTATGACCAATATATATTAATAGCAGATGTACAGGCATTAACAGATAACTTTAACAATCCAGAAAAAGTCAGAAAAAATGTGAGAGAAGTAGCAATGGACTATTTATCTGTTGGAATTGACTCTAACAAAACAACTATATACATACAATCTATGATACCAGAAACAGCAGAACTTACCATTTACTATTCTAATCTAGTAACTATTGCACGTTTACAAAGAAATCCAACAGTAAAAACAGAAATAGCACAAAAAAAAGAACTATTTGGAGAAAGTGTTACATATGGATTTTTAGGATACCCAGTAAGTCAAGCAGCAGATATAACTACATTTAATGGAGAATTAGTACCAGTTGGAGAAGACCAACTGCCATTAATTGAACAATGTAGAGAAATTGTTAGAAAATTCAACAGTATATATGGTGATGTATTAATCGAACCAGAAGCAGTTTTATCTAATGAAAAAAGAATAAAAGGACTTGACGGAAATGAAAAAATGGGTAAATCTCTTGGTAATGCTATTTATTTATCAGACACAGAAGAAGAGGTAAACAAAAAAGTCAAGAACGCTGTAACAGACCCTAATAGAATAAAAAAGGACGATTTGGGAAATCCTGATGTATGTATGGTTTCATATTATCATAAATTATTTAGTACAGAAGAAGAGTGTAAAGCAGTATGTGAAGAATGTAAAAAAGGATTAAGAGGATGTGTAGCATGTAAAAAACAATTAGCAAACAATATAAATAAAGAACTTGAACCTATAAGAGAAAAAAGAAGGTATTATGAAGAACATCCAGAAATAGTAGATAAAATATTAACAGAAGGTACAGAAAGAGCAAGAAAAGAAGCCAAAAAGACTATGGAAAAAGTAAAAAAGGCTATGATGTTAGACTATTTTACAAAATAAAAAATTTGTTTATTTTGAATTATAAAAAGGAGGGCTTAAATGTTTACAGATTATGCCAAAATAACTATAAAATCTGGAAATGGTGGAAATGGTGCAATAACTTTTAGAAGAGAAAAGTATGTAGCAGCAGGTGGACCAGATGGAGGAGACGGCGGAAAAGGTGGAGATATATACTTTATTGTAGATAAAGACATGAATACATTAGTAGATTTTAGATATAAAAGAAAATTCAATGCTCAAAATGGACAAGATGGGGAAGGAAGTCATCGTTATGGAAAAAGTGGAGAAGACTTATATGTAAAAGTACCACAAGGAACAATAGTAAAAGATGTAGAGACAGGTAGAGTGGTAGCAGATTTATCACAAGCACGGACAAGTAGAGCTTATTGCACCAGGAGGAATTGGTGGAAAAGGAAATGCACATTTTGCAACATCAACACGTCAAGCTCCAAGGTTTGCTCAAGATGGAGAAAAAGGGATAGAAAAAGAAGTAATACTAGAATTAAAGCTATTAGCAGATGTAGGATTATTAGGATTTCCGAATGTAGGAAAGTCTACATTCCTATCTGTTGTAACATCTGCAACACCTAAAATTGCAAATTATAATTTCACCACTATTAATCCTAATTTAGGGGTGGTAAAAACAGAATATGGAGACAGCTTTGTAATTGC
>CAOKRJ010000008.1 GCA_948471115.1 uncultured Clostridium sp. | reverse complement strand
ATTTTGTTATCAATCGGAAGGAAATCCGATTTACACAACTTTTACGATAGTCTCTTAAAAGGTGTTCCAATATTTTTAGTGTATTTTTCTATTGTTAATCTTTTATCGAAATTTTCTATCGCTTTCTTCTCTTCTTCTGTCATAGTTTATTCCTCCAAATATTTTTGTATTTTTTTTATTATTGGTTTCGCTTTTTCTATAATTGTGTGATTATCTGTATAAAAAACTATTTTATTTTTATAGATGTCAAAAAGTCCCCAATCCTTATTTTTACTATCATCTTTATCATAAACATATACTACCCAAGATTTGACCTTATCAATATAGTAATATTTTCTTAACGGCTGTACAGTTTCCCATAATTTTTCAAATTTATCTTCAGACATGATTTACTCCTCTAATTCTTTTTCAAATTCCTTAAAACCTTCAAGTTTACATTTTAAAATTAATGCTTTTATTGAGTTCTTGTCTAATTCTTCTTTATATTGTTTTTTCCTTAAAATCACTCTCCAATTCTTCTAATTTCCATTCTCCATACATTTTGGCAAGCTTTGCTTTTACATACTCACTTTCTTTGTCCGTTAATTCTCTACTTATTTTTATAAATGCTAATGCAAAATCAATATAGGCTTTACACTTACCTGTATCAATATCCTTCTTCATTTTCTACCTCCTTTTCAAAATGTTTTATTAGACATTCTTTACAGTCTGTATTTGCACATTCTGCATTTGTAGTTTCTATAAAGTCACATATCATTTTTTCGCTCATCTTTTTAGCCATAATCTTTATCATTTTGCTTTGCTTTTCCACTTCTTCTATCATATCTTAACAATTTCTGCTCTATAATTACCAGTTTTCGCACTTATTCCAGCATCTTTATAATAATCTACTATCTCATAACCTTTAAATTTACAAAAAGTTTCTAATCTTTCTCTTTGTTCTGGAAGACTAAAGCCGTTCTCTTGCTTGATCTTCTGTGGAAACTCTCATATATAACCCACATTTTTTCTTTTCTTCGTTCAATTTTCAAACCTCCTTATAAAACAAAAAGAGACATCAAAGTACACGAGTACCTTTGACATCTCTTAAATCCATTTATCGTAAAATAAAATATAATAATGCAATATAATATAATTTTTTCAAAGTACTCATATATATAACTCTTGCCGAGAAAATATAAATTTTTATTGATTATATTATACTACGATTTTAAGAAATATCAAACTGTTCAATTTAGTTCGAAGAGATACGTCGTTGGTGCGGATGAAGGGACTTGAACCCCCACTCCGAAGAACTGGTTCCTAAGGGCAACAGGCACTTTTTGTGCTTTTTTATTATTTTTTATAAAATCTCATAAATGTTAATATAAAACCATTTGTAGCGTTTTTTATTTTTTCCACTTTTTATAATTTTTCACGATTTTTTATACTTTTCTGCTGGCGTTGCATTAAAAATTGCATTAAAATAATTACAAAAAGACTAGCACTACGCTAGTCTAATTTTATGCTACATTCTCTAATATAATACTTTCAAAACTTTTCTGAGATATGTATTCTATGCTATCAGCACATAGCAGATTATTCTTTTTAGCTAATTTATTGTATTGCTCTCTTGTTAAATTAGTATTTAACGATTTTATCATTTGTATAGCTTTTTCGTAATATTCTTCCATACACATCAGCTCCTTTAGTTTATTATATCATATTATGTTAATTTAATGTGTCGAAAGCTGTCGAATAAATAACACAGAGGTAGACTAAAATTAATTAATCTACCTCTATTAGTCAAGAAAGTTTAGGTGGGGTGGTACTCCCACATCTCCTACATCTTTCGATGGGCTACGGCTACCAGTTCCGTCCTCAGAAACTTTCTTAATTGGAAGAGCACTTATTTTCATAAGTGCTCTAGAATACGTAGATATGGAATAATTGGAAAGTTTGGCTGTACTTTCATCTCTTTTAACCACTAGGGTGCGTGGATGCCATTGTCCACCTCAATTAAACCATACCCTTCTTATTCTACTCTTATTGTAACATATTTATTCTTTTTTGTAAATAGTTTTGTGAGTTAATAAATATCTTTGTAATCTTTTTTCTTTTATCTCCCATATAGTAATTATAGAGTTTTTCTTATCTTCTTCGCTAGTATTTAGTTTTAATACAACTACTACATCTTTTTCATACTTTTTTATAACCAAACCTGTTTCTTTGTGTTTAGGGTCTTCTATTATATAATCTGGAGTTTTTATTACGTCTTCTAATTTATCTTTATATTTATCAAAAACTCCTGGTCTTTCTTCGTTAATGTGTTCTATTTGTTTGTAAGTAATAATTACTTCATTTGTAATTATTTGATTTTCACACAATTTACTATATTTCTTTATATCTATTTTTCCTATTTCTACATATTCTTCTTCCATTTCTGTTCCTTTCTTGTATATTTTACTATATTTTTACTTTATATGCAATAAAATGACTAGATTTCTCTAGCCATTACAATATATCTATATGTACTACATTTTTCATGTTAGTATTATTCGTATATGTATATCTAGCTCTACCATTTGCAACATATTCTTTGCATTTTGCAAGCACTCTAGCTTTATCTACATTTGCTACTTTTATGTCTGACGCTTTACCTGAGACGTGTCTTGAATTTGATACTGCACCTGATACTTTAGCGTTATGTTTTGCACATCTACAACCACTTGTTACAGTTATAGGTTGTCCAAAATAATCTCTTATTTCATCTAATATTTTAACTAGATTTAAGTTTATACTATTAAATCCACACCCACATTTACAAGTAAATTCACTTTGTTTAAAGTGTTTTATATCATTCCATGATAATTGTTTATTATCTCTTGCATTTACTGTATTTGGTCCTGCTATTCCATCTGCTACTACACCTAATTTTACTTGCTCTGCTTTTATTACTTCAATTAATTTTGTGTCTGTTTTTGCTCCATAAATTCCATCTACAGCTAGTCCATAATTTCTTTGAAATTCTTCTATTGCTCCTATTGTTCCATTTCCTACTATTCCGTCAATATTTCCTCCATAATATCCTAAAAATCTTAGGTTCATTTGTCTCTGTTTTATATTTAACATCTTATTTTTCCTCCTCAAAATAATCTAATATTTGTTCTGCAATATCAATAGCTTCTTCTTGCTGAATTACTATTTGTAATCCATTAAAACTTATTATTGCTTCTTCTTCATTAAAATTTACTACCATACTATTTGTCCTCCTCATTCTTAATATTTTCGCTTGTACTGTCTTTTTTGGTAAAGTAATATGTAAATACTGCTGTAATTAAATTAGTAAATAATAATAGTAAATTTTCGCTTAATGATTTATAGAATATATCTGCTGCTATTATTCCTGCAAAAATTAAAACCATTGCTACTGTTACAAAACTTTTTAAATCAAATTTCTTTTTCATTATTTTACCTTCCCTTCTAAGTCGCTTATTCTGTGATTAGCGACTTTAATTTCTTCATCTTGCACTGCATTTTTCTGTTCTAAATGATAAACACGTTCTACTACTTGATTATGTTTTTCTACTTTCTTTTCTAGCTGTTCTACTCTGTAGTTAGTTAGTTTATTTGCTACTAAAATCCCTCCTAAACTTCCGCCTAGCGTGCCTATCAAGCTAATTATAGCGACTACTATTGTATTATCCATCTACTATTCCTCTCTTTCTTTATCATTTAGTAATTTTGTGTCTTTCGCTCCATGCTTGTACATAAGAAGCATGAACTTCATGATTTGCGCCGTCAAATTCTAATGTTTTACAATAATCTATCATTTCTTTATAATCCATTTTTAATATGTTTGTTCCCTTATTCATATAATCATAAAATGTTCCTATCCAGCTTTCTGTAAAATGTGCGTCTGAAAAATGTCTGACTTGGTACAACATATCTTCTATGTCTGAATAAACTATTTCGTTCCAATATTTTTCTTTTAATCTTTTTCTTAGTTTTGCTGCGTTATCTCTTAATGAATACCAATCTTCTTCTAATGGTTTATAATCTGTACTAGCAACCTCTTTTAGAAAATCTAATAAATTGTAAAAAGAATAGATAGCCATGTTCAGAAATTCATGTTTCATAAATTCATCTTCGCTATCTTCAAATCCATATTTTTTATTAAATTCTTCAAAGTAATCTAGTATTGAATTACTGCTTGCCATTGTCCAGCCAGATAAATGCTGTGAATAGTGTGGGTCTTGCCTTGATAATGAATTTTCATTTGGGAACCAATAAGCTGAGCATTGACAATCCTGTCCTTGTTCATAATTAAATCTTACAACTTGATATTCTTTATCATGTTGTATAGCATAATCTAATTTTCTCATGAACGGATAATCTTCTCCTTGCCTTGAATTAGTTCCAGTTGGACAATGTATGTTATATTTTTCTAAAAAATTTCTGTTATAACATCTACTTTGTACCCATATACTATGTCCTACTATATTATGTTCATATCCGTCTGTATCAAATGAATAAACTAATCCTTGAACACATGAAATTGGTTTGCTGTCTTCTTTTTGATTTTCTTGATTTATTATGTTTAAAAATCTATCACAAGCATTTGGCGCTAACATGTCATCACAGTCTATTAATAAGAAATAATTATAGTCTCCAGCTTTCCAGCCAATTTCTCTACTTTCTCCTTGATATTTATGTTCCTCATTTTTAACTATTGTAATTTTAATATGTTCACTATCATAAAATTCTTTAAATTTTCCAGAAGTATAATATTTGTAATAACTTTCGTTATTTTTATCCCTTCCTTCTAAGTAATCATCTACTAAAACTAAATGAATGTTGAATGGATTTCTTTTACTTATATATTGATGTATTACAGAAAACACCATTCTATCAGTTAACTTTCTATCGCCCCACATAGGGCTTACTACTGTTATTCCTTTTTCTTTCATCATTTTCCTCCTTCTATATTTCTGTTGAATAACTTTGTGATGTTGAACCAGAGCTTTTAGTTGTGAACGCTGTTGTACTTAATAGATTTCCAGCTGCTGTTGATGTTGCATAAGATGATGTGCTTCTTAATTGCGTGTATGAATTTCCTAGATAAGTACTTATTCCTGTTTGAACTCTACTTGATGATAAAACATTAATACTTGTTATATATGTTGTTCTAAATTGATAAGTTGTTCCATTAGCAGAATTTGCTTGAGTCACAGAATATGAACTATTATTGTAAGCATTAGATGTTGCATTATTTGTTACATAGAATATACTTGGATTTATGTCATTATTATATCTATATCCTTTATATCCACTATATGTTCTATATGTTGCTGATGTTGTTCTACTATTAACATTATAATATGTTGTAGTTCTATAATAAGTACTTCTTCCACTATACATTGTTGTAACTGTTATCTGACTAGATGTACTACTTGATTTTGTAACAATTTCAAGTGGTCTATATATATTATTTATTGAAGTAGTTGTATAGCTTGTTATAGTTTCAGCTTTAGTTGTTATTGTTGAACTCGTAAATGCTGTTGTATTCACTAAATTTCCTGGCATGTTTGATGTTGTTTTAGTTGAGTTCACAACAGAACTAATGCTACTTTTATAATTTGTTACAGTTAGATATATAGAATTAGTAAATTGTTGAGATATTGATGATGAGGAAGCGTAGTATTTTGTATGTGTAGTAGCAGTTATGTTTGTAGTTCCAGATATCATTTTAGTAAATGTTTTATATTCACTAAATCCTCCTATTGTTTGAGATGTTTTATTAAATGCTGTTCTAGCTTGTAATGTCATATAACTACCTGTTATTGTTATAGTAGAGCTTGCACTTGTTTTATAACCTTCATATTTTATAATAGTTGCTTTTGTTTGTGTTTTTGTAACACTAATTGTTGTAGAAATAGTACTTATGTCTTTTGACAATGTGATAGTTCCGCTACTTGATGTTACAGAATCTTGAGAACTTGTAACAAATACATTTACTTGATACTGTTTCTGTTGTATTATTTATATAAGTTATTGTTTTTGTTAGTGGAACACTTATTGAATTATTAATTTGATTTGATGTTGTATTTCCTAGCATTGTTTGTGTTAATGCTGTTGTACTTAATAGATTTCCTACTGCTGTTGATGTTGCAAGTGCAGAAGCTATATTTGTTTGTTTAGTTGTAGAATATTGATATGGAACTGTTATATTCGTTATAGATAAAGTTTCTAACCTTGTAGCATACATTTGATTATTAGGATTAGTATTATTTCGGGTACTTATAGATTTTTTTGTACTATATAAAGTTGATGTTGAAGTTGTAGTCAATGATGTATATCCAGTATTAACTATCTCACCATTATATCTTGTATATGATGAACCTGTACTGCTGTATCCAGAATATTTAGTTGCTATTGAATTTGTTACTATGTGTTGTTCAGTACTTACACCACTATATCCAGTAGTTTGTTGAAATACTGCTTGACCACTATATCCAGTAGTAGATTCTCCAGTTGATTGTAGATTATATGTTATTATTTTTGTTGATTTTTGTTCTTGTCTATATTTTAGTTGTACTCCTGTTGTTGTTTTAGTAGTTAAATCTAAATATCCAGTTCTATTAACTTGAATATATGGATTTCCTGTATGAGTTGACTTATATTGATATGATTTCTTATTAGTTTCATTTTGGATTACTAAATAACTTGACATTTTTATCACCTATCTTCTATCCATAAATTTAATCCTGTTGTATCTGTTGGATTAATTGGAATTTCACTACCACCAATTAATATTCTTTGCGTGTCATTTATATCCAAATATATTTTACCACTATCAGTACATACCAATAATTGTCCTCCTTGAATTGGTACTATATTTATGTTTGCTGTTGTTCCTTTGTATAATTTTAATATGTATTGATTATCTGCAAAATCATTCCAAGTTATATCAGCACTACTCTCATCAACATATTTTTCTAGTCCTTTTTTAACTTCTTGTAATCTTGCTTCTGTTACTCCTGCCTGAGGATTTATATCGAATGAAACACTACTACTATCTGTTACAGCTACCATTACATCTAATGCAATACCTGCAACTGTAAGATTATTATATGGTGGAATATATGAGCCTTTTCCATCACTTGAAACACTTGTAACTGCATATAACATTTCTTCTGTATTAGTTCCTTTTGCATATATTCCTATCGTATTAACTATATATCCTTCTGTTAATTCTTTATTTTCTATTACTGCTTCAAGTTTTATTTTTGTTTCATCTTGTTTTGTTATGTTTGAAATTAAAATTTCTTGTTTTGTATTTGTTAGTACTTCTAAATCCGTTAATTGATTTGCTGGATAAATATTTGATGATGTTACAATTTTTGTAAATTCTAATTTATCTTCATTTGCTAATATATCAGTAAATAATTCTTGTCCTACTGCAGTTGTAACTAAGTTATTAAATTCAGCCATATTATCTCCTTTCTAACTTATCAAAATTTTTTCTAAAGTTGTCATATAATTTACTAATTTCATGTATCCTTTTATCTCTACAACATTTGTGTTTGTTACACCTAAATCTATATTTGCTGGAAATATCTCTTTTAATGTCTTAAATAAACTGTTTGCTGAGTTCAAATTTATGAAATGCGTTATAATTTTCATTGTATATTCATTTATATTTTGGTATATTTCATAATTATTTTTTCCACAATACATATCTAATATTTCCAATAATCTGCTATAAGTGTATGGTGGTGTTGCTAATAATTTTATTATTACTTGATTCCTTCTATCTTCTATATCTAGACTTTCATTGACAGGAATATTGAGCATAATTTCATATTTTTCAATACCACTTTTTGTTGCTGTTTTGATAAAATTATCATTGAAAGCATTATCTATATCTAACTTTATATGATTTTCAAATTCTTTTTCTTCACTATTTATTATATTAATCATTTCTATATTATTTTTATATAATTGTGGTACATAATCACTAACCTTCATTGATTATCACATCCTTTAACATCGGATAAAGATTGTCTTCATCTTTAGGATTTATTGTTATATCCTTGACATCTCTATTAAGTATTAGATTATTAATACTTACAACTCCGTTTACTGATAAGATAGCAACCATAATTCTTGAAATGTAAATAATTACTTCATCTTCTGTAAACCAACTTCTTTGAACTGTTTTAAGATAATCGTTTATAGCATTTTTTATATTTTCTCTTACTCCTGCAACTGTAAAATTATCCTCTAATATAATATTAAATTCTACATTTATATTGAATACTTCTGGAACTGTTACTGTTACTTCATGTCCTATTGGTGCTTTTCCATATCCTTTTCCACTATTTACTGGTGGGTCTACTAAATTTTGTACTTCTTCAACTTTTGCTTCTGCTGGTATTTGATAGCTTGATGTAACTATTAGTAATTTAACTGTTCCTCCGCCATTCCATACAGGTATTACTAGACAATCCCCTATTCCTTCCATACTTTTCACATATGCTTTATAATCAGCTATATTTCCTTCAAAAGCATGAGTTTTTACTTTTTCAAGGACTCTTTGTCTTAAATTCTCATCACCTTCAGCCTCTTCTCCACCAATATATATATCTGTTAAAGTAGCACTTCCAACATTATTTATACTTTCAAGAGGTAATAAATCTCCATAATATTCATTTCCAACAGTCCCAGCAGTTTCACATGTTAAAATATACTTTCCTGTTTCTAATTGTTCTGTTACTTGATAATTATGTCCTCCTGAGGCAACTGGAGTGCTCCATCTGCTTCCTATAGGTATTTCCATTGAATTTCCTTGACTATCCAAAAAGACACCTATCCTTTTGGAATAGGTTGCCTTATTTCTTTCAATACCATAATCGTATGCTTTGTTATCAAGATTTTCTCCAACTGCTGTTAATAAATATGTTTGGTCTGCATATACATCTAGTGCTATATATGCCTGTGCTAATTCTGCACAAGCTGGTGCTAAAGCATCATATATTATACTTCCCATTCTTTTATCTAGTGTATCTGGCACTGTGCCAAGCACACGCTGTAATATGTCTTTAAATCCATTTCCTTCAGAAAAATTAAACATTAACATTCACCTCCATTTGAATATCTCCGTAAACACTTTTAACTGTAAATTTAATTAGAACTATATTTTCTTGTTTCTGTATATCTGTTACAATAACATCGGTAATTCTTAAATCATATGTTAATGCTTCTTTTAATGTGCTTTCAATAGTTGCTTCTATAAATTCCATATCTTGTCCTATGTATTGTTCAAGTTCTACACCATAATTATCATCATATATTAAACAACTATATCTTTCTACCATCAATATATGATAAATAGCTTGTTTTACAGCTTCTAATCCATCTACAAAACCGGCTATTCTATCTTCTGTCATTTTATAAGTTTTAGAAGGCAATTTTATTATTTCTGTTTTTGGTTGTAAACTATTTTCTATTTGAGGTGTTATCATCTGTGTCCTCCTTTATTAAATTAGCTTTTCTAGTGCATTAACTCTTTTTTCTAAGTTTGAGTTTTTATCTTCTAAATCAGCTATTCGTTTTTCTAGATTGTTTGATTTTTTTATGTCTTTATTTAATGCCTGGTGTATGAAATAACATTGACCAGCATTGAATGTTGAAGCGATTAATTTATCTCCTGTTTTAATTTTTGATTTATCAATTTCATCATTCAAAACAATGAATTGTTCAGTTATATCTAGCCTATCCTCTAAATTGAGTATTAATGGACTTACAGATTTCACAGTTAGATATACAACTTCACTTACTGTATCAGTTCCACTTTTTTGCATTATTCTAAATAATCTGCTTGCACCATTTCCCATTAAATTGCTACCTCCAATTCCATTGTATGCTTGTACTTTGTGAATACATGACTTGCACTTACAATCCACATCCACTCATCAATACCTTCTTGAGGGAGAACAAATTTTATACCTTTTCCAGCAGTTAATTCTTTTATTCCTTCTCCCTCTAATTTTAATGTTTCTGTTTCTTTATTTTTTACTTTTAAATAATTTTCTGCTTTTTGTCTTATTTGTGCTTCGTTTGTATCATCATCTGCCTTTTCTAAAAATTGCAACAATCCCCATTTCTTAATATTGTTACTGTCTTTAACTATCCAAGTATCTCTTTTGCCAGTTGTTTTATTCTCTCTGTATAGTTTTATTTGATTATATGTATCATTGTCTATGCTCTTTTCGTATTCATAGTCTGTTGCCATTGAGCCTTCTCCTAGTTGAATGTTTGTTTTTTCATAACTCAATTCACTCCACACAAGTTCCCCAAATTCATCTTTTATAAAATATCTTGCGTTCTCGTTTATGTTTGCTAAATTCATTCCTCTTTCAACTATTTTGTATAATGTTTTTTTATCGTGAATATATGCTTCTGGAACATAATTTGAAGGTACTTTTATTTTATATCTTAGTCCATAATCATCACACACTTTTGCAAATATATTGCTTGCCGTCATATTAGCAGTTGTATATACATCTGTGTTTTTCATATATCTCATTTGGTCATAACAAGTTATTTTGTAATTCTTATCTGAATTTGTTCCTATCTTAAATACATACCCAAAAAACATTCCAACCTTATCTACTATAAATGAAACTATACTACCATTTGCTACTTGTAATAAATTGTTGGGGTCTTTTTGTAATGTACAAGTTAATTTACCAGCTTCTCCTTCTATGCTACTTGTTAGTGTTATCTTTTTTGTTACTTGAGATATATCGAATATTTTTCCTGTATTACTATTTTGAAGGTATAGTTCTAAATTCATTATCTTATACCACCTCCTCCAGAGCCACCACCAAATGAACCAGCGCCTCCTCCACCACTCATATTTTGCACAGGTGCTATTGCTTCTGCTTTTATAGTTGTTTTTTTTGTTGCTGTTTTATTTGATTTCTTTGAAGTAGTTTTTAGTTTTGTAACTTTTTGTGGTACTGACCATCCTTCTGGTAATGTTAATACTTGTCCGTGGATATATAAGATTAGGATTTTTTCCAATAACTGCTTTGTTCAAATCGTATAATGCTCTCCAATTGTTCCCATTTCCTGTACAAGCCTTTGCTATATTGAATAAACAATCTCCCTTTACTACTGTATATGCATTATTGACAGGTTGATTAGCTGGAGGTGCTTCAACTGCTACTGATGTCGCTCTTGCTGCAGCTAAACCACTTAAATCAACATTTACTGTTTTAACTCCGGTAAGGCTTATATTCTTTAATACTTAGTTGATAATAAATGTCTTCTTCTTCTCCTGCTTTATGGTCATATGTGAAGTTATCAATTACAAAATACATATTCAAATCAATAGGTAGTCCTAATGTTACTATCTTTGCTACATTATTATTTGTATTTTCTGCATACCAGATTTCTTCAATAAATTCTACGCAGGTTTTTGGTAAAACTCCTGTGTAGAAATATGAATTTTGACTAGGGAAAAAACTTTCAATGGAGAACTTTTTTAGACTTGGTTCTCCTTTTCTTGTTGCTTTTCCTAGTCCTACTATATCTATATCATCATTACTTGCACTTCGTGTTGGAGAAATTTGTTCTGGATTTATTGGTAATGTTAGATTTTTTCCGTTAAATTGTATCATTATGCTTACACCCATATTATTCAACCTCCAAGTTTCCATCATAAATTTCTTGTAGTTTATCGGCAACTTCATCTAATATTTCATCTACGTCTGCTGTTTCTCTTATATCTCCAAAAGTTAATGTTATTTGAGGGGTTACTTGTTGATAATTTAATTTATAATCCCTAGTTGCTACATCTAGCAGTAATTGTATATCTTCATCGCTAAATAATTTATCGTCTGTTGTTGTTTTTAATGCTTTTCCTCCCGAATTATCGCTTCCTACTACATCATTTATACTGCCCAATGCATTTGACATTGAATCCCCTATAAAATCAGATAGGCTTTTTCTATTTGCTACTCTATCATCTCTGGTTTTATTGTACTCTTGTGCTTTACTTAATATGTTTTTACTACCTTCATTAGCTATGTCTGACATTTTTTTCTTAACTTCATTTACTTTTCCAACAGCTTCATCTATTTGTCCCTGAGTTATTCCTACTGTATTAAGATATTTTTGCATAGTGTTGTTTATTTGACCTACTGTTTGACTTGTGAAGTCTGCATAATTCATTGTTTCAAATTTTGCACCTAACTTATTTAATAAACCTACAATTTTGTTATACATCCAGATAAATCCATTGACTATTCCTTCACAAACACCTTCGAATTTTAATCGCATTTGCAGTCCTGCTAATACTACTGCATAAAAGCCTGTTTCCATTCCTTTTCTAATACCTAACCAACCTGTCCACATATAAAGTCCTGCTAATACTATTCCATAAAACGCTTCTTGACATCCTAATTTTAAGGTCATTGCACCTATTCTTAAACAATCCCAAGCATACAACAAATTGTAAGCTACTTCATCGTTAGTATTATACAAATGTGCTAGTATTCCTATTAGAACTCCTATTGCTACTATTATCCATGTAACAGGGCATGCATACAATGAACCGTTAAAGATGTTTTGGGCTATAGTTAATGCTACTGTACTTGCTTTTAATATTGTTTGTATTGTATTTATTGCTAGCATTGAACCATAATAAAGCCCCAATGCCCCAACAATTCCCAGTATTATCGGTTCTATAATTGACCAGTTTTTAGAAATGAATGTTCCTATCTGTTGAATAATTTTCAGAACAGGTGACAATATTTTAATTATCATTTTTATTACTTTGCTTATAGTTTCTAGTACTTTTTCTATTGCTTTACCTACTCCAGATATTATTTGTGAAATATTAGGCAATTTATTTTTCTCTAATTCTTTATTAATGTTTTCAATTATTTTTGCTACTCCTCTTGTAATTGCTGATTTCATGTTTGCTATTGATGTATTTATTCCATTTGTTGAACTTTTAGCTTGTTCCTCGAAACTTTTAAATCCGTTTACGCCTTCTTTATTGAGTTTTATAATTGTGTTCATAAAATCGTTCATTCCGATTTTACCTGTTCTTAGTCCTTCTCCTAATTTTGTAGTTGTTGTATTCATAGCAGTTGCTATTTGTTTTAATTGTCCTGGCATAGCTTGTTGTAGAGCTCTCCATTCCATCATGTCTGGTTTTCCTTTTGCATATGATTGGCTTATTTGTTCTAATGCTGACTGTTGGATTTGCATACTAGCACCACCTGCTAAAATAGCATTATTTAAAGCTAGGTACATTTCTGTACTATATTCAATATTGCTATTAGCACTTGTGAATCTTTGAACTGCACTTGTCGCACTGTCTAAAGTTGTAGGTAGTCCCTGTAAGCCAGTACTTAGTCTTTCTCTTGAAGCATTTGCATGTTCTTCACTTATTCCTAAGTTTTGCATTACATTACTATAGTTGTTTAAAGTGTCGTATCTTGATATAGCAGAGCCTATTTGATTTGAAATTAGACTAAATATTTTTTGAACGGCTTGCAGTCCAACTAATCCTTTTATAAAAGTACTAACAGCTGATGAACTACTATTCAAGCTATACTTCGTTTTGTCTAATGAACTTGAAAATGTGTCTTGACCTGTTGCAACATCATGCAATTTGCCTTCTAATTTCTCAATTAGTTCAACTTGTTTTGAATATGCTTCTGTTCCAACTATCTTAGGGTTAACTTTTTCAGCTTCATCTAAAGACCTTTTTAGGTTATCAACTTCTTTAGACATTTGATTAAATGTTTTGATGTTTTGAATTGCACATTTCTCAGCTTTTGATAAAGTAGGGGTTATCCTATCTTCTAGTGCTAATGTATCTTTAATTGTTGCCATTTATCTTCCCCCTTTTCTTTCTGCCTTTTTTCTTCCCTTTTCTTCTTCGTCTAGTTTAATTTGAATACAAGCTATGATAAAATTTCTATCTTTTCTGCTTAGGCTTATAAATTGAGAGGGAGTATAACCCATGTTTAAAACCGCATACATACATGCAGAGGCTTCTCCTCCCTCTCTTATTAGTTTTTTGCTTCTTCGATTTCTTCATCTCTATCTGTTTCAAAACCACTTATTTCTGTTATTTTGTCTGCTAATTCTGCAATTTCTCCAGAAAGTAATTTCTTTTTTATAAATTCTATCGCAGTAGCACAACCTGATTTTTTTAATAATTCGGCATTATTAAAATTGGGTTGTATTGTTTGCCCTGCTACTATTAATAAGTTGAATTTTGTACTATCAAAATCAAGACCTTTTTTGTTTACTTTTCCTCTGCTTCTTTTTTGATATTCTCCAAACTCATCTGATGTCATTGGTTTTACCTTGAACTTTCCAAGTCTTTTACTAACAAAAACTTCTTCTTCTATTCCTGACACATCTGGTAATGTTAAAAATCTTTCTAAATCATTCATTTTCTTTTCCTCCAATTTTATTATTTTTTTACACTAGACTATTAAATTCCTCTAATACGTTAAAGTCATTAAAGGTAAAGTCTACATCTTGGTCTAGTATTTCGCTATCAATATCTAATAGTGCTAAATCTAATCCATCTAAATTGCAACCTAATATTTGGATTACTTGTTTTCCGGTTTTACTTCCTTTATCTTCATTTGTTACTACTATTGTAAAATAGGTATCTATTCCAGTTTTTACGTATTTTTCCATTAATTTTGCCCATCGACTTGAAACATAACGTAAGTTTGCACTACCTGTTCCCTTCCAACCTGATGTTTTTGATTGTGTATTTCTAGTGCCCATTGCTTTAAATTCTGTCTTTGTCTTATCTATGTGTATTTTTATGTTTGCAAGTTCCATGAGTTCAACAATTTCTCCATCTATTTCAGCTGTTGCAACGCCTTCGCGTCCATTTACACAGTCTTCTGCTTGTATAATATTCATTAATATAACCCTCCTTTTATTGTTCTACATTAACATTCATATATAAAAATTCCATGCTGTCTAGTGGTTTTACATATATTGAAGCAATTACACTGTCTATATCATTACCTTTTGATATAATTACTTTTGAACTGTCAAATTCTTGTATTGCTCCTCTATTTTGTAAGTCTGTTAAATAATCAATTATTGATGATTTGAATAATGTTCTTCCTTCATCATTGTTTGATACTTTCCCTAAATAGGTTGTCTCCCATATGTTTCTAATAGAAGAACCTATTTCGTCTAACTCTCTTATAACTCTATTCTTAGAGAATATGTAGTTTTTCTCTTTTGTAAATGTGTGTAAACTGTTTATATCTTTTTCTACTTTTACACTTCCTGCTTGATTTAAAGATAAAATAAATTTACCTTGTCCAAGTTCTTCTATTATTTCTTTATTTGATAACATATTTGATATTTCTTCGGCATTTTCTACTACTTTGCCTGTTATACTTTCTGATATATCTGCTCCTGCTGTTGCTCCAGTTACCCATGCGACAAATTCTTGTGGACTAATTTCTGTTCCGTCTTTCATTACAACACCATTTACATTATTTATTATTCCTTCATAATCTGCTTCATTATAATTGCAAATTACTGCTTGAACATATTTTCCCTCATCTTCACGCATTTCTTTAATAAATGAAACAATAGTTGATAATATTTCAGTTATATCATCTATTACTCCTAAAGTATTCCATTGTGCTGTTCTTAATAGTTTTAGATAAGGCATATAACTATTAGATTTATTTTCTACTTGTCCATTTTCTCCACCTACTAGGAGCGTTGCATTAATAGTGCTTAATGCTATACCATCTTGTCCTTCTTCTAGTATTACTTTAAATGTTACAAAATCATTTTCAACCAATTCATTAGTAGAACTTATTTTTTGACTATCTACAAAACAACCGTTTGCATATGTCTCAACTACATATTGCTCCCCATCTTGTTTGATTAATATAGCAATTTTATTTCCAAATTCACCAGCATATTTTGCTGTTATATTTAATCCATTTTCTAGCGTGATTGAAGCTTTCTTTCCACCAATATTTGCTCTATATATT
The DNA here is from genome assembly GCA_948471115.1 of uncultured Clostridium sp. GTDB lineage: Bacteria > Bacillota > Clostridia > TANB77 > CAG-508 > CAKPSH01. The sequence continues at coordinate 31,106 of CAOKRJ010000008.1, read as the reverse complement.
TTTAATTTATTGCAATTTTGTAATGCTAAATTGATTAGTAATGCTTCTTTGTCTGTAGTTAATAGCCCTACTTTTGCAAGTGAGGTCGAATCTAATAAATCACTGGTAGTTAATTCTATTAGTTTATTTTCTTCTCCCCAGTCTAAGTCCATTAACATTGTTGCAATTCCTCGTGTTCCAACTATTACTCCTGTTTGCCCCTGTGTTTCAAAGTTTAAATAAGCACCTGGTCTTATTTTGTTCATTGCACTATAATTTCCTCCTGCCATTTATACCACTTCCTCCTTTATATTTAATTTTTCTAGTTTAGGTTCTTCTTGTAATTGTTTTTGCACTTGTATTGACACGTTAAAAAAGAAATGCAGTACTCCATCTACTTTTTCGTATCTTGCATTTCTTACTTTAACAGGTCGTTCTAATTGTATTTCAGTAAATTCTGTCATTAACTTTAATGCTATTTCATCTAATTTTTGTTCTAAATCATTAATATTTGATGTATCTTTTTTATATCGGTATCTTATATTTATTAAATAATCTATAAGCCATCTATTCCTTGTGTCTTCTCTTATATTTGCAGATAATTGATGTATAAAGAAATTAGGGTATTCCATTTTTGCTATAGCTTCTTTATATCTTTTAGTGCTTTCTCCAAATATTTCGCCTAATTTAACAGATGTTGCACTTTTTACTGTTTCTCCTATGATTTCATACATTACTTACACCTCATATCTTTTTATAAATTCTTTGAATGCCTTACTAAATCTAGCTGGTATTTGTTGTCGTATTTCATCTATAGAAATTGTTAGCATAAACTTTCCCATCAGGAATCTCTCATTTTTAGTAGTGTGTCCATATTCAACATAAGAGCTATATTCCATCGGATTATATATTTCAACATACATAGTATTTCCTACAACCAATATACTTGCTACATCACTTTTATCTGGATCTATTTCAACTAGCTCATGTCCTGTTTTCTTATTGAATTTTCCTGTTCCTCTAAGTTCTATTTTTTGACTTCCTATGCTCCAACTGTTTCTCAATGCTCCTGTGTCTACTGGTGTTCTTTCCTTAGTTTTTGCAATACATCTTTGTGCCATCTCTAGTAAAAACTGCTTTAAAAATAACTCAAATTCTTCTGTAGCAACATGTAAGTTTTTAACCCATTTTTCATATTGCTTAAAATCAAATCCACTCTTTGACATTACACATCAATCCTCATTTCCATCAGTACTGATTTTCTGCTTTGACTTACTTGTGGAAATCCTATAATACCGTTATAAGTTTCTAAAACTGTTCCATCGTTTGCCAATTTCTTGGCTGTTATATAATCTCCTTTTTGTAAGTCTACAGATAAATCACAGTTTATTTTTAACATGGTTATAACTGGTTGACTGTCTATTGCTTCTGAATTTGGATTATCTTTTGTCACAAATGAAATATGACATGGTATACCCTTATATATTGGTTCTTCTAATTTTGCATTTCCTGTTGTTCCATCTTGGTTTGTTGTTTCTATATTTCTAAAAATATCAATTTCATCAGTATCAAATATTTGCATAGCTTTACTAATTGGTTCAAAGTTTATTTTATTCATCATCAACACCTACACTATTCTTGTATAGTAACTTATATCTGTTTATTTCCTTTTCTCTAGTTGATAGCATATCTTGAATGTGTGAGGATAATAATGAGCTTATATACAATTCTGAAGCATTTACAAAGTCTACTTTCCTGTCATCTTCTGATATTGACTTTATAATATTGTTGTTATTGCTGTTTTCATCATTATTAGAGCCAAAAAAATAGACTTTATAAAAGTCATTTGCCATATCTAACACAACATACATTAATTCTTTTGGAAATTTATTTCTGTTAGTTAGGTTTAATACCGTTTGTATTGCTTTTTTTATATATAGGTTTGCAATCTTTTCTTGCTTTTCGTCTATATTGTTTATAATCTTAAAATCCTCTAAAATTGTTTTTTCTATCTCATTATTATCCATACTTTATACCCCTCTTATCTATTAGTTTTGTTTTCTGCTACGTGATTTTGATACAGTTTTTTCTTCTTTCACTTCTTCTGTTGTTTCTATTACCTCTTTTTTCTCTGCTTTATTTTTTTGGTCTATTTCCTTTTTTTGAATATTTTCTGGTTTCATTTCTTCTTTTTGTTTTAATCTCATTCTATTGAATGCTGATAGTCCCATATTTTATACCTCCACTTAAGCTATTTTATGTTTTAGAGCAACTAAACCAATATTTTTGCTTTCATATACTCTTTTCCAGTTTGTTCCTGTTGCTAGTTCTTCATTGCTTGGTGTAACTTTTTGTGGTGTTCCTTGCCATCTAATTCCCATTGGGTGTAGAACAAAGGCACGTCTATGTATTAAGTAATCTTCTCCTGCTAAACTGTCTCTATCTGTTTCTGTTGGTACTAATGAAACTGGTACTCCTTCTCCTCTGCCTATAGACCCTTTAGCAAATAAAAATGTTGTAAACACCCCGTCTGCCGTTCTTGGCATACCGTCATCTACGATAACTGAGTATGTTAAATACGTAGGTATTGTAATTGGTGAACCACTCTTTCCTTGTACAGTAGTATATTCTATTAAGTTTTGTTTTTGTAATTCTGTATATACTGCTGAGTGCATCATAATTGCTTGTAATGTTTCTGCCTCATCTCCAAGTAATTGCTTAGCGTCTAATACTAATGAGCCGTTAATTGCTTCTGTTGATTTGTCTAACATGTGCTCTTGCATATCTTCACATGCAAAAACTCCTTCTATTATAGATAATAATGTTTTCTGTTCTCTCCTTGCCCAATAGTCTGCTACTCTGTCTGCTATTGCTGACATAGGGTCGTCTCCTGCTAATGCTCCTGCTAAATCATTAGCTCCCCAAGCATTACCTCTCATTAGTAAACACGCAACATCTTTTTCTGCTCCGATTTTTTGTGGTGTTAATGCTACACTATCTTCTAGTATTTCATCTTCACCTGTTAAGTCTTTCCAGAACGGCATATTCATTGTTAAACCACCTTGTGCAACTAATTCATTTAATTTTGGATTTGCTATTGCAATTCCACTTTGTAATATTCTTGATTTTTCTGCTGTTTTTTCTATCATGTATGGCGTAAATATTTCTGGTACTATTACGTCTTTAATTTTTGTTGATGTTTCCATATTTTAATCCTCCTAAAATTTTAATTTTACTCCTGCTTCTCCCGCTAATTTTTTAGCAAGTTCAGGATTTTCTTTTAATAATTTGCCTTGTTTTGTAAGATTGAAACTTCCTGCTTTAAATGGATTTTCTTGTACATCGATTACTACCGTTGACGGTTGTTGTAATTGATTTCCAATAGGCATGTTTGGATTTGGTTGTGTATTATTAGGCTGTTCTACTGTAGGATTTACCATTGAAATAACCTCTTTTATTGCATCTTCTATAGTGTTTTCATCTGTTTTTAATCCTTTTGCCATTTTCACTATCTTTGCAACATCTTCTTCCTTCTTGCCTGTTAATTCAAATAAAGCTTTGACTATGTAATCTTTTTCTTCAAGGTCTTGAGACAATTTTAAATTGTCTGTTTTTAAGTCATTAAGTTCTGTAGCTCTCTTGTCATCTTCTGTTAAACTAGCTTCATAAGCCTCTTTAAACTTAATTAACTTGTCTTCCTCATCAGCTCTTAGTCCTAATTCTGCTAAAAGTTTCTTTTTGGTTTCTCTTTCTGATGTCCCTCTTGCTTTAGCAGCAAAATTATCTAAGTCCTCTTGAGTATATTTGCCCTCATTTTTTTCTACTTGAGGTTTAGTAGTGCCCTCTGTTTGAGGTAAGTTTTGATTTGCCCCGTTTGGGTTTGCCTCATCTATTCCATGAGTGTTTGTATTATCGTTCATGTTGTGTCCTCCTTATTTTTTTACTTGTCGTCTTTTTTCGACTTCCGACTCAGGTCAATTTTTGTATAAAAAATAGACACCCGTTAAGGTATCTAAAATTTAATAACATATTTAATTTAAAATTATAATCCGTGGTATCGTATCTTTTATTTCTTTAATTACTTTTTTAGCCTTTGATAGCATTGAATTTTCTTGTAAATACTCTATTCCTTTTGGTTTTATTGTTATAGATTTGGTTATTTTAACTCCTTTTCTTTTTGCACCCATTATAGGCACAACACTTATTCCTTCTATATATCCTCCTTCATACAACTGTATAAGAATATAATTAAAATAACTTTCTTCTATTCCATAAGTTTCTGATGTTAATATGAGCATGTCTACATCTTCTCCTGTTTTTAAACATTCATAAAGATATGTTAATATTTTATATGCTATCACAAAATAATCATCCCTTGCCATAATTTTTACTCCCTTCCCTGAATATTTTTTATTTTTTTTGCATAAACTATTGATTATTAGCTTAATTTACTGTATAATTAAGTTAATAATTAATTATTGAGATTGCTTTGCACCCCTTGTTGGGAGCAGAGCAATCTCGCTTTTATTTTCTTTTATACACTTTTATAAATTTATTGTCTTTTAAAACATAAATTGTATTAACCCATGAAAATTTCCCTGCTTTATATATTTCATCAATCTGACTTATTACTATTTCATCACTTACCGTTTGAAGTGTATTATCAATTATGAAATTATGAGCTTGTCTCTCACTATCTCTTATTGCTGTTTTTACACAGTCACTCACTCTTTTACTAGCAATTCTTTTTAAGTCAACCTTTTCTCCTCTGAAAATGTAATCTGGTGTCTTTATTCCTTGTGGACAGTTAATTTGGGGTAATATTCTTACATCGCCCCCAAAAGTTTCATTTAATAGCCTTGCTACTGCTATTTCTCTATCATCATGCTTATAAACAACATTACGCCCATCTACAAAATATTTTTTTCCGTTATTTTCAATGAAATTTTGCTTTTCTACACTTCCTTCTTTAGATTTTGCATTTTTATACATCTTAATTGTTATATCTTCGTATTTCATATCTTCTTCCTTTTTATTTGCATTTTTATCGATTATACCACTGCTATTACTATTTGTCACGTATTTTTCTTTCCACTCTTTGTAGTTCATGTCTGCTGGCACTTCGTAAGTTTTTCCGTTTTCATCTCTTGCTATTCTAGTTCCAATTCCAAATTCTTTATCTATTTCATCTGGCTCAAAGTATGGTATTGTTGTTGTTCTACAATTTGGGTGAAACGGTGGATAATTAACTCCTACTTCTTTATCTTTTAAATCAAATATCTTTAGATCCATTTCTTGACATATTTCTGAGGTTCTACTATCCAATGTCGCGAGTATTTTATACTGCTCTATTCCACATTGTTTATATCCATCTGCTGTAGCTTCATTCATTAACAAGTTGTATTCTGTTCTTATTAGTCTAACTGTATTGTTATATCCTGTATTTAACTGTTTATCTACTATTTGTGCTAATTTCTTTGGGTTCCAACCAGCTGATAACCCTTGTGGTATTTTATGCTCTAATATTTTAAATAGATTATATTTACTATTCCAAATTGCAGTACTATAATTTACTCCTTGATATTGTTTGCTAACAGCTTTTTCAATTAATTTTTCGTTTGGTTTTGTATAGCTTACTGCAAAGCCTAACTCTTGTTCTACATTAAATACCGTTCTATAATAGCTGTCTTCGTATACTTCTTCTAGGTATTCTCTTAATTGTTTTTCTGCTTCATGAGTCAATTTTGATAGTTCATATTCAATATTAGTTTTTAATTCCTCTAGTCTTGTTACTTGTGATTTTATTCTTAGCATTTTTAGCTTTTTCTTATAGTCTTCGTCATTTGTTTTTTTTACATATTCTGCTATATCTTCTGTACTTTCTTTAAATGTCTTTAATTCTGATTTTGTTAGTAGTTTTTTTGTTTCTGCTAAATCTATTTTTCCTTCTTTTGAATATCTACCATATAATTTATATATTTCTGCTTGTATGTTTCTTATTGTTTGTTTATAATTCTTTTGAAGTGCTTGTGCTAGTTCTAGTCCTTTTTTCTCTCCGTTTAAATATAACTGTTCATTTCTTTCTATCCAATATTCTTGTTGTTTTTCTTTATTCAAATATAACCACCTCTATTTATGTAACAAAAAATGTCTAATATTAACTAGGTATTTTTTGCTTATTTTCTTTGTCTTCTTCATTCTCTTCATCATTTCTATTTACCGTATTTCCAAATTGTATTAATTCATCTCGCTTTTCTGCTTTTTTTCTATCTGCTTCACGTCTTTCTTCCTCCTTTTCATGATTTTCTATGTAAGGGTTTAATTCATCTCTTGTTTCTTGTGATAATTCCTCGCCTAGTGAATTTATATTGTTTATTATTTCTGTTTCATCTATCATTAAATCCCTATCTAATGTAAAAGTGATTGGTATTGCCTGTAGTTCTTCAAATGTTCCATATCCACCTTTCCAGCTCAACCACTTATCAAAGAAGTATTTTAAGTTTTGCATAAATACTCTAAATTCTGATTCAAAACCATTAGCCCATATGTTGAGTGGCTCAAAGAACATTCTCATAGCTTTTCCACTTGGGTTGCTTCCAAACTCTATACTTGTTACATCTACTGTATTTGTGTCATCTATTATATCTTTCTTTAAAATTTCTAGCTTTTCTTTTATTGCATTTATATCTAAGTCTACTTTTAAGTAATATGCTTTTCCTTCTGATTCAACAGTCATTATTCTCGAGTTTTGTACTATTTTTCTCGCTTTTACTAAGTCGTTTAGCTCTGGCGATATTTTTTCAACCACTAGTACTGCGTCAATATCATCTAATATACTGTCTATTCCTTTTGACTTTATCATGTCATAATTGTCTATATCGCTTTTACATTCATTCAAAGCTGGTAGTTCGTCATCTGCTCCCTTAAAGAATATGAAAGGCACTCTACCCCAGCTAATCTCTTCTCCTTTTGTATTTATCATATGCGAATAAATAGCAGTCACTCTTTGGCTTAGTTCATCTTCTCCATTAAAATTATCGTCTACTAGATCTCCATTTCCTTCGCCCATTCCATAATCTCTAAATTTTTGAAATATTTTACTGTCCCAAAACTCTACTTTGTAAACATCTTGTGGTGTTTGATTTATGTATTCTGTCACTACATAATCTCTTACTATTGCATCTAATTTTGTATGTGCTGTGTCTGACCATGCTGGATATACAGTTTCGCTTTCTGTGTCTATAATCTGTAAATCGCCTTTTTCATCTATCCATGGGTAAACCCAAGCTAGCCCTTTACTTATTGCCTGTTTTCCTGTTTTTGCTATAATTTTCCTCTTATTTTCTTCTAAAAATTCTATCCACGCCTTTTTATATTTATCATTCTCACAACTGATTATAAAAGGCTTATTTAAGGCAAAATTTGCTTTTTGATTTATAGATTTTCTGTATCTTGCTGTTTTGGTTTGTGCGTTTGAAAGGGTTTTATTCAATATCAAATTTCCATTTTCATCTTCATACGACCTAGTTTTCTTTTGAATCTCTACGTTTTCCACTCTGTAATATATATCTGCTAATTGCATGTTAACTATTTTTTCGCTACCTCGCCATTGATTTAAGATATTTTTAGTTATTTCCTTATTGCTTGTCCCTCTTGCTCCATATTCGATATTTGCTTTTATTAAATCTACCTGTGTTATATTTGACATTATTTACGCTCCTCTCAATCCATTGTTTACTGACAATTCTTCTGCTATTGATGTTGTACAGTCTTGTGCGTCATCATGTTCATTTTTGCCTTGTCTCTGATACTCTTTCATGCTTATGTAATATTCTCTATATCTTGATTTCCAATCTAATGGATAATGAATTATATTTTGTACTTCCGTACTGTTGCTTAATATTCTTGCTTCTTTGTTTAGTGTTTGAGTATATGGTCTAAATACGCATTTTGTTCCACCTAATTTTTTATATTCTTTTTCAACTGCTCTACAAAATCCTCTACCGTCCATTATTGCTTTCTGGTCTAAATACCATTACATTATTATCTAGTAGTTGTTTTGCTACTTGTTTTTCTGTTGTTTCCATATCATCTTGTGTATAAATTATTGCATTAATAGGTAATACATAAGCTTGATTATCTCTTGTTACTCCATATACTATTGAACATAAGAAATCGTCTCCTGTATCTGCTGTATCACATCTGCACCTTATATCTTTAAAAATTATTTTTCCATTTGGGTTATCAATGCTTCTTATATCTGCAGGGTCATATTCAAGAAATCTTTTATATAAACAACCTTTTAAATCTATTGGTGTTTGATTATAGTTCGCTTCTACTATATCTTCTCCTATTGTTTGTATTAATAAATCATATTGTCTTTTATTTAATATGTTAGGATTTAACATTTTGCCAGTTTTACTGTCAAATGCCTTTTTAGTTATTAGTCTATACTTACGCCCTTGTTCTTGAAATAGTGTAATTAATCTTCCACACGGGTCTTTAGTTGACCATCTAGTCATAAATACAAGTATCTTTCTTTTCCCTTCAAGACGTTGATATAATGTATCCCTTATCCAATCTTCAAATAGCTTATTTAATAATTCTTTATGATATGCTTCATATTTATTTTTTATTAAGTCGTCTATAATAAGAAAATCACAACCAATACCTGTAGAACTACTATTTGGTGCTGTTGCTAAATAATTGTCTTCTTCATTGCCTTCAAGTCCCCACATACCCGCACTTGCACTACCATATTTGATTTTAACTTTTGGAAATATATTATTAAAACATATTTTATTTAATCTTGGTTGTTCCATTATTATGTTTCTTACTTGCTTTGAAAACTTAGTTGACAGTATAGTGTTGTATGTACCTGTCATTATTTTATATTTGGGATTTCTACCTAATAACCAACTAGCACTATTTGTCGCTGTTCTTGACTTTCCATGACGTGGAGGCATATTAACCATTAATAATTCATTATCATCATTTTCAAATTCTTCTATAGCTTCACATATTTCAAGTAAATATGGTGCATTTTCTTCATCATAAAATGTTTCACTATCTCTTATTCTGCAATAGTCAAATAAGCTCTTATAAGCTAATACGCATTTTGCTTTATTTATTGTTACTTGTGTTAATGTTGGCATACGCAATGGCTTTCAACTCCTCTACTGTTAATTGCTCCATATTATTTTTACTTTCATCTATTTGTTCTATATCCACATCAATTCTTTTATTCTTCCACTGTTTAGGTTTCCTGTTGTTCAGCCAATAAATTTGTGCTGTTACATTTCCTTTTAGTGCGCTCTGTAATAATGCATTTTCAACTTCATAGTCAACTACTTCTTTACTCTTTTTAAGGAGTTCGAAAAGTTCGGAATGTTCTTTTAGCATTTTATAAAAAGTTGTCTTACTTACTCCTAAATTTTCTGCTATTTGCTCATTTGTTAATCCATCTCTTGCCCAACCTTCGACTAACGTTAACTTATCTTTAACCTGTTCCCATTTTGACTTTGCCACCTCGCTCACCTACTTTTATTTTGTTTTATTCTATTTTAAATTATCGAACTCATAGTCTTATGATGTTTCAAATAATCTATTGCACTTAAATATGTTAGTCCTTTTACTTTTGCATTCTTCATATATTTTTCTGCTGATTCTTTAGTCCATTTTCGTTTCATTATTCTTTCCTCCTAATTACAATACATTATTTCTTTTCCATACTCTACTGCTACTTGATGTTCTATTTTACAACCTCGTGCTTTTTCCCAACCTTTCATAAATATTATTTTATCAGCACTTGCTAAAAACTCTATACTCTTTGATAAAAACCATACTGCTTCATCTACATTTTTTGGTGCTTCATCAAATACTGTATCTAAGACTATGTCTCCTTCTTCTTCAATTCTTTTTACTAGTTCTGCTCTTTCTTCTAGTATTTCTTTATTACTTCTATTCCTCATTGGTTGACTTATCATTACTTTCATACATATACCTTCTTTCTTTTATACTGTTCAATACTGTTCAGAGCTGTTCAGTTTTTCTATAAACACTATGTAATGATATAAATCACCGTCGACCTTTTTTTTGCACCAGACTAGACTCCCACCAGTTTGTTTATATCCTACATACTATCTATAATTATCTCTGAAAATAACAAAAAAGACCTTAGCCACTGTTCTAAAGTCTTTTTTTTAATTATTTTCTTTTCATTTTATATATTACCATTTTTTTTACTCGGATTCAATCGGATTTACTCGGGTATTTTTTTAAAATTATTTTTTGCATATCTGTATAGTGCTTCTCCATGTATATCATAAGTATATGATAAATCATATCCTAATGCTGTCGCAACTTCTTCCCATGCTTTTCCTCTAGTGTATCGATAGAACAAAACATTTTTGTAGGGCTGTTCTAGGGCTTCAATTTTATCATCAATATCAAATTTTTTAATTAATAGTTTTTGCATTTTCTCGGTACATTCTATTTTTAAATCTTCTAATTTGCTAATTGCTTCTGCAAACCTGTCTTCTTTAATAGTAGAATTACTTGTTTTTGTAAATGATAATTCGGTTGTTACTTTTTCTACATTGCTTTTTACTTCTTCTGCATCATTAATTTTTTCTATGATATACTTTATATCTTCCCTGTATTCCCTTAGTTCTTGCTTTACACTTTGAATTGCCTGCTTTTCTTCATCTGTTAAACTTTTTTTTGTCCTGCTCATTCTTCTGTTCCTCCTAACTTCTAAATCTTTCAAAATTTTTGATGTATTCTTCTAAAATCACATAAATTTCACTGTCTAATTCTTTTGGCCTTTTTTCTGTTTGTAATTCTTGTAGTACTAGTTGTACATCTATACAATACAAATTCGCAAGTGCATCAAGTTCATCTATAAAATTCTTTTTATAAATTGCAAATAATCTTTCCTGTAACTCTGTATTAAATCTAAGTTCTTTTAAAAAATCATATGCTACACATTCGTATTCTTGCTTCTTTTCTGTTTCTTTTGTACTCTTTGCATTTTCTCGTTCTAACTCCCCATAACAATCATCTAAATCGTTATACTGCTGTTGTAAGTCTTCAAATTCTCTCTGTAAATCTTTGTATCTCCCTATTATTTCACTTTTTGTTAATTTCTTTAATTCTACTTCTGACATCTATTCCCCCCCATCTCCTTTACTTTTTTTATTCTTGCTTTTAAGCTCTCAAGTAAGGCTTCTTGACTTCCGTTTTTATCTTCTAGTGCAGATATTACATCTATATCTCTGCATTTATCTATTGCTAAATTATGTATAAATACAGTATTCTGTTGACCTTGTCTGTATAACCTTGCATTTGCCTGCTGGTATAACTCTAAACTCCAGTTTAAACCAAACCAAACTATATGATTTCCTCCGTCTTGTAAATTAAGTCCATAAGCTGTACTTGCTGGATGCGCTAGTAATATATCTAGTTCTCTGTTATTCCATCTTGCTATATCTTGGCTATCTTTTAAAACTCCAACTCTTAACTTTATTTTTTCTAATGCTTTTTCTATTCTCTCTAAGTCATGCCTAAAATTATAAAATATCAAAAGTGGTTGCCCTTGTGCTTCTTCAATCAGCTCTATCAGTGCTTCTATTTTGCAGTCGTGTATTTCTACATAGTCTTGCCCATTTTCTTTATAAACTGCACCATTGCAAAACTGTAGCAATTTATTACTCAATGCTACTGCTGATGTAACATCTATCTCATCTTCATCTAACTGTAAAAACATTTCTTTTTCAAATTCTTCATATTGTTTTTGCACTTTGCTATCTAGTTTTATGTATCTATTGTCAATTACCTTATCTGGCATTTGTAAATAGTCTTTTGCTGATAAGCTTATGCAAATGTCTGATATTTTATTTTTTATTAAGTCTACAGATTTGTCTTTTGGTTTATATGTAAAAACTCTTTGTGCGTCTCTTTTGTCTGGTTTGAAATAATCTTCTCTATAATGCGTTATGAATTTTCCTAACCTTTCGCCTTGGTCTAATAAATAAACTTGTGCCCATAAATCGATATATCCATTTGGTGCTGGTGTCCCTGTTAGTCCTATGATTTTCTTTATTAATGGTCTTATGCATTTTAATGCCTTAAATCTTTTTGAATTATGGTTTTTAAAACTTGATAGCTCATCTATTATTACCATATCGAAGGGCCAATCATTTTTATAATAATCTACTAACCATTCTGTATTTTCTCTATTTATCACATAAATGTCGGCTGGTGTGTTTAGTGCTTTTACTCTTTTACTTAGTGAACCTAAAACGGGTTCTATTCTTAACAAGTTTAGGTGCTCCCATTTTTCTTGCTCTCTCGTCCAGGTATCTTCTGCTACTTTCTTTGGTGCTATGACTAATGCTTTATTTACTTGAAATCTATTATATTTTAAGTCGTTTATTGCTGTTAAAGTGATTACAGTTTTGCCTAATCCCATGTCTAAAAATAGCCCTAATTTATCATCAGTTATACATCTACTGATACAATACTTTTGGTAGTCATGCGGTTTAAATATTTGCTTTTCCGTTTTCAACACCTGCCTTTTGCTGTAGTACTCTAAGGAGTGCTTTTTGATTTTTAATTCTTATGTTTTGCTTTTTATTTAATTCTATTTGTTTTTCATAAGCCCTAATTAGAACTTCTATTTCATTTGTTACTGCTAGCGTGTCATTTACTGTTTCTTCATTTTTGATTGCTTTTATTAACTCTATATTTTCGTATATGTAGTTTGCTCGTGTCTTTAAGTCCATTAATGCTTTCTGAGTTATTGATTTGCTCATCGCTAATTTCCTCCTATACTTTTTATAAAATTTTCTAATTTTTCTTCGCTATCTATTATGAGAACCTCAAACCCTAGTTTTTGTATAAATGCTATTTGTTTATTTTGCAATGTTCTTGTTTTTCCTCCGCGGTCTTTTCATTTCAACAAAATATATTTTTCCTTGTGGCATTAATATAAGTCTGTCAGGTACACCATTATTTCCTGAAGATACAAACTTATATGCTTTTCCACCGTAATTCTTTTATTTTGTTTCTTAGTTTTTCTTCGATTTGTTTTTCTAACATTTTTTTATCCTTTCATTTTCGATTTATTAATTTATCCATTCTATATTTTGCGGGTCACGTATTGTTAATCTTAATTTTCCGCCATCTTCTAAAAGTACATCAAGAAAATACGCTCCCGTATCTATTGCTCTTAATTCTTCTAAAACCCCAGTATAATTTTTATAAATAATTTTTTTATGTTCAAATCCCATTTTTATAAACAGCCTTTCTTTTTGAAACATTTGTTTTGTTGCACTCTATATAGTGTAATATTATATATATATATAATTTAAATATTATAGGCAAACTCTTTTTACCTAATCTATCTATTTCTATATAAAAGTAGTATCTATATCTGTAACAGCCTGTAACATTTATAATCCCCAATAGCTTAGCATTGTAACATGTGCTTGTAACAAACTGTAACAGCCCGCTACTTTGTTACAAGCACTTTTTTATTTGTTACTGGCACTTTTTACGTAGTGCCTTGCCAATTTGTCGTCTAACCTGTATGGCTTGTTTTCATAACCTAGCCTTTTCATTTCCATTCCAAAAGATGTATTGTTTACAATTTTGTCAAATCCATTACTTTCACTCCAAAGTTTGTATTGGTTGTAAATTTGAGTTGGTGTAAATTTTTCAATGTCAAAACTGATATCTTCTTCTTTTTCTTTCATAAACTGCAGAATAGTGTTATTATAAGTCTCGTAGTCGCTTGTTTCTTTCTCTACTACTTTTGCTTTGGTAAATCCCTTATTTTCTATTAACCTTTGTAATCCCTCTATACCTAATTTAATTACATACTCTATGCATTCTTCTTTTTGTAATTTATCATTAATATTAGGGTCATAGTCTTGGTCTGTATCTTTGAACACAGCATTAAAAGGTATTATGCACATTCTCTTTTTAGCAGTTGCATTACTTTTGTCATCAGTTCTTGGTAACTCATTAAAACTAAAAATCATTTTTGCATAATTATTAAATTTAAACGGATCTTTACCTTTTCTTTCTACGGTAATCGTTTCTCCAGTTGATAATTTTTTAAAAATTGCTGAATTAGTATTAAAAGTTTTAGAGCAATCATCCCCTATATTTGCAAGCATTCCAGCCACCTCTGCTGTTTTAAATCTATCTCCTAATTCTTCATAAGTTAAAGAGCTAAAATTATCATCCCCTAGTAACTTCTTTAATAAATTTAAAAATACGGATTTACCATTGTTTGAGAGTATACCTATTAAAAAGAATGATTTTGCGTATATATTACTTCTATAAAATGTGTACCCTATCATTTCTTCTAACAAACTTCTTAATTCTCGGTCGTTACATGTTAGTTTATTAAGCACATTATCTACTAACTCGCTACAAGCATTTTCACTGTACTTATGCGGTATTAGATTAGTAATAACAATATCCGATGTAAAATTTTCGAGTAGTCCAGTTTCTAAATTAAATAATCCGATTTTTAAAAGCAATATAATTTTTATTGTCTTGATTTGTTTTATCGTACTCAGGATATTTTGTAATTAATATATCTATATATCTTAGGCATTCATTTCTTTTATTTTCTGGCATGTTAGGAATGTATGTAATCATTTTACTAAATATCAAAAGGTCATCATTAATATATATCCCACCACTATAAATAAATAGTTTTCTTCCAATTCGAATAATATGCTCTTTAACAATTAGGTCTTTACAAAATTTTTCTTTTTGGAACTGCCCATTTTCAAAATATAAATCGGTCAATCCTTTTTCTGGATTTTCTTCAAATTCAGCTATTGCTCTTTGTTGTTTTAATTCTTTTATTTCAGGCAAACTATCTACAAATTTACACATTTCTATGTAGCTTGGATATCTATTTGCTGGTGTGCCTTCTTTTATCTCATCATCCAAATTTCCAAATTTATGTATTCTTACTAAGTCAAATGAATTACAAAGTGTTCTGCTTGCTGGGTCTGTTGCATGAAAACTATATAACCATTTTCCATCGCCATACACAGTAGCACCATTTGCTACACTTCCTTCAATATATGTATATTTGTCTTCCTTGTCTCCAGCCTCATATGTATTTGATAAAAACTCTTCTATTGCTTTATGAATGTTGTATGTCTTACAAAATACTCCTATTATGTTTTCCTTTTCTAATGGGTCTTTTTGTTTTGTTATTTCCTTTTTCAATAGGTCTGGCTCACTTTTTAATCTTGGCCACTCGTTAATATCTTTCCAGTTTTTATACATTCCTAGTATTCCGTTTACACTTGCAAAAGGCTTATCTATAAATAAGCTTTCAAAGTTACTGTCTTTTGAACAACTGGGCCAATACATTAATCTACTTGCTTCAAATGTAGAAGTGTCCATTATTTCTAGTCCAATGAAATTTGCTATCTTTCTTGCAACAGGCTCGTATTCTTCTGGCATCATAGTTCTATCGGTAGGAATTATTATTCTAATTCTTGGTTTTGTGGTATTGTGTTTTCGTGTTGTGTATAATGCATAACTACAACCTAACCCATTTAATAATCTTTTTATATTGGTTAATTTATTAATGTTTTCAATATTATCAGCATCTAATGTAACTAGGCACCTATTTAATATGTTTTCGGCTTTTCTTCGTCCATCTTTTAATTCTCCTGCTACAAACCCTCCAACATCTTTTAATTCGTCTTGCTGATACTTTTTCATATTTATAAATTGCTCGTAGGTTTCATTTGTTCTTATTGGATTACTTATTTTATTTACAAACTCAGACCATCTTATTTCTTCTGTAACCCATTTTAATGATTTCCTATTTTGAGCAATTGATATTTTCAATTTTTTATCGTTTACCATGCTGCTATTACTCCTTCTTATAATAATCGTTTGTAAATCCATCAGCATTAAGTGGCAAACCTTCTGCCCATTCTGGTACTGTACACATAATTTTTATTGCATTTTCTAGGCTAAATCTATTATCGTTTTTTGGTACTTCTGCAATTATTTCATCATGTATGTGGAATAGCACTTTATAATTGTTTTTTACTAGGTTCTTTATTGCTTCTGCTAAGCAGTCTCTTGCTATAGCCTGTACTAAATTTTCTGTTAATTTCCCACCATATGTAGGTATTCTTTCCCACTTTTTAGTTGTTTGATTTTGCCCCATATAATTTAATGCTTCAGAACCAAAGTTGTTTATTTCTAGCTTTGGTTGTATATAAAACAATTGTCTTTTACTTGGCAGTGTAATAGCTAGATTACCATTTTCTATGCTAAAGTATATATTCTTTTGCATTACTTGTGTTTGTCCTGTTTTTATACAGTTAATTGCACAGTTTTGTATTGTGTGCCATAAGTCTACTATTCTTTTATTTGACTGCCTCCATCTATTTACGATGTCTGGTAATTCTTCTTCTGTTAATCCGTTTTCTAATGCCCCCATTTGAATAAGTGCTCCTGATCCTCCTTGGTATCCTAGTGCTAATTCTGCAACTTTTCCTTTTTGTCTTAATGAATATTCGGGATCTCCTTTTTTTATTTTTTCTATTGGAACTCCAAACATTTGAGAGGCACTGGCTTCATATATTCTACCGTGTGTTTTAAATACGTTTAGTCTCCACTGTTCTCCAGCAAGCCAGCTTATTACTCTTGCTTCTATTGCACTAAAGTCTGCTACTACAAATGTGTATCCTTCTTCTGAAATAAATGCTGTTCTAATAAGTTGTGATAATGTACTTGGTGTATTACCATATATAATACTTAAACCTTCTAAATCTCCTTTTTTTACTAGTTCTCTTGCAAATCCTAGCATTTCTAAGTGATTTTGTGGTAAGTTTTGTATTTGTACTAGTCTACCTGCCCATCTACCAGTCCTATTGGCTCCATAGAATTGTAATAGACCTCTTACTCTATCGTCTTTTCCCATAGCTATTTCCATGGCATCGTATTTTTTTGTGCTTGTTTTAGATAGTTCTTGTCTTATTTCTAGCATTCGTTTTACTTTTTCTGAATCTGTGTTTTTTATTAGTTCTGGTACATCTTTTTTATTAAGGCTTGCAACTTCATTTCCTGTTTCACTTTCAAGCCATTCTTTAAGTTGTGCTATACTGTTTGGATTATTAAGTCCTGAAATTTTTTGAGCTTCCACAAGTAACTGTTCTGTTCTAATATTTGATATTTTTAAAGCTCCTTCTACTAATTGTTTATCTACTTTTACACCACATGAGTTCATCAGTACATCTATAATCCAAGCCTCTTGTTCAAACTTTGGAAATACTATTTTTTCTAATCTTCTTTTTATTTCTATTTCTGTTACTACATCTTGCCTGTTATACTCTTTGAATAATCTCCATTTTTCTAAGTCATGTTTTGGATAATTTCTTGTTCTTCCCACATTTGATTTTGTGGGTTTGCAAGGCACACAGAAATATCTTATAAGTGCTTTTCCTGTCATTAATTTTTTCTTATCCTCTGCTAAGCCTAATGCCTCCCCTATGGCTTTTAATCCTGCTGGGTATCCCGCATACAGTCCGCGAACCATGGTGCATCGCCATTGTTCTATAGGGCTTTTCCAAAACTTATTTAAGCAATACCATTCAAAAGATGCGTTATACGCTGTTTTGATTATATCTTTATTAGAAAGAGCAGTTATCAACTCTTGTGGCAACTGCTCTCCTTGTGCTAAATCTATAACTTTTACGGGCTCATCATCAAAACTATAAGCAAATAAAAGTATTTCAAAATCGTCTGACTGAACATATTTGAATAATCCAGCTTTTCCAATATCAACAGAAGAAAAAGTTTCTATATCTATTGATAAAGTTCTCATCTAATTCACCCCAAAAATGTTATTTAATGGTTGTTGTGGCACTATAGGTTGTCCTGTTATTGGGTCTATCTGTGATGCTACAGGTTGTTGATAAACTGGTTGTGCTACTGCTGGTTGAATAGGTGCTCCAAAGTCTTCTGAAGCTGTTGTTCTTCCTCCTAGTGGTTGTCCGTCTTCTAATTTTTGAACATTTCCTAATCCACAACCTATTCCCCTATTTCCATTTTGGTTGTAAGCATAAAATCTTAGACTTGCTCTTCCATAACATCCGCTATAAAATTCATTTTTACTTATGATTGGATTACAACTTGCATCTACTACTTCTGGCTCATTATTTGAATTTGCTGTTATAACCCAACAACCTTTACATTCTGAACCGTATGGCTCTCCACTTTGTCTTACTCCATCTCCATCATGTATAGGTAATTTTGGATTTGTTGGCATTACCCCTTTAAATGTACTTGCTAAGTTCTCTTGTAACGTTTTATTTACTTCTGTCATTATTCTTTGATATGTATCTGTATCACTTTTTGGTATCAACAGTGTTATTGAATATTTCTCCTCTCCGTTTGGTGTTCTTCTAGGCTCAAACACATTTGCATAACTAAATCTTACTTTTCCTGTTATTAAATTTTCCATAATTAATTTTCCTCTCTTTCAATTTCTATTTTTTTAAATTCTTTGCTCGCACTTGTTTTGTATGGATCTCTTTTGTCTGTTTCTTTTGCTAAGGTTGGTGCACCTTTTGGCTTTTCTATGTAATCTCCTATTGCTTCGGCTAGTTTTGTTTTTCCTACTACTTTTTCAAGTTGTGTTAAAGTGATAGGTTTTCTTTCATATAGTATTGCTTGGTCAAACCCATTTGCTTCAAGTATTTCAAAAGCCTTATCTATATCAACTATTTTTCTATTACTCTTTCCTTCTACAGCTTTCCAGCCATCTATGTTTTCGTCTTTTAATAACTGAATTAGTGCATAGTCTCTTAAGTCTTTTATCCACTGCTCTACTCCTTCTGTTTTTGTTAGCATTTCTCCTACTTGTTCATTACTTAAAATTCCTGATGTATTTTTAATTTCTTCAACTATTTTCATATTTTCTTCTGCTCTAAACTCACAAGCTCCTTTTGCTCTACAAAATCTACAGTGTTCTCCTTTTACATATTCTCCTAACCCCATAAATGCTTTTTGGGCTTGTGGTATTACTGTATTATTTCCCCATTCAAGTATTTCTTGTTTTGATATTTCTGAACTAGAGATATTATCAATTCTAGGCTGTATAATACTCATTTTAATATTTGAAATATTGTAAAGCATTCCGTATTGCTCTAATACCCCTAGTGCATATAATTTCATTTGTGGATTATTTTCTGCCCCTACTTTTACACCTTTTCCATACTTAAAATCTATTACATGTAAGGTTTCTCCACTTATCATAATACAGTCAGCAGTTCCAAAACCTTCTGGTACATATTTGCTAAAATCTACTTTTTGTTCTACAGCTATGAATGGTGTTTCTTTGTTTTTTAATGCTTCACCTTTTATAAATTCTAAGTATGTGTCTGTGTGTGCAAGCATTTCTTTGTCGAAATGTTCTTCCTTTTTGAACTTATTAATTGTTTTTGTGTATGTTGTTTTTGTTATAGTTTCTATACAATAGTTTCTTACTTTAAACTCTGCTATAGAGTGTGCTAGTGTACCTTCTTCCATATAGTCGCTAGATTTATTTGGAAATTTTTCTTCTAGCCTTGCAGAGGGGGTACATACTAACCATTTATGGCTACCACTTGCTGACAATACGGCATGTCCTTTTTCTTCCGCCATTATACTTCCACCCCAGCTTCCTTTAGCATAACTGCTAATTTGTTATAATCTGTAGGATTAATTTGTGTTAATGCTTGTACTCCTAATCGTTCTAATATGTTTAGAATTGTATCCTTTTTTCCAGCACTTACTGCATTTGACATCGCCCTTGCTAATTGTTCTTGTGTAAAACTCTCTTGCACTATAGTGGTTGGTATTGTTGGAATTACTGTCTCGGTAGGTACTATTTGCTCTGTAGGTATAACTGGCATTGGTTGTACTACAGGTGCCACAGGTGCTACAGGTACTACACTATTTTGGTTTTGCACTGGTGTAGCTTGGTTTGTTACATTATTTGCAATATTGGCTACAAAGGCTGTATTTTCTAAAGGTTTTACCTCCTCGTTTTTAGTTGCTTCTTTTTCTAAAGCATTTGCTATCCTTTCTAAGTTTCCATCAATTTTATTTAAAATTTCTTCTAACATTTTTATTTTTCCTCCTAAAATTTGATTTTTTAAAATTTATGTGTTAAAATAATATTAAAAATATTAAATTAACTATTTTTTGAACTATTGCTGATTTGCCGTCTGTGATAGTTCTTTTAATTTTAATCCCATCTTTGCCTGTGTTATAATGCACCAAATATATAATTTGTCATACTTGTCCATTCTTTTCATTCCTTTCTAGGTTCTCTAAGTAGTTTTATTACTGCTATAATTGCTCCTGTAATACCTATAACTGCCATAGCTTGTCTAAATTCTTCATATGTAAGATTTGTTGATACTACTGTTAGAATTGCTAATTTTATTAATACTAGTCCTATAACTGCTGTTGCTATTGCTATTAATGTACAAGCTATTGTTTCTGCTATTATGCTTTTTATTTTTCTTCTGCGTGTTTTAGTCATTAGTTATGCTACCTCCTATTACTTCTTTTGCTATCTCCTTTAAAACAATTTCCTTATCTTCTTTTGTTAGTCCTAATTCATACAGTAATACTGCTCTTTTATCTGCTAATAACTTCGTTCCAGTATTTTCTAATCTAGGAAATCCTTTTGAATGAAATACTGCGTCTGCTGTTGCCCTTCCACAATTTCTCCATTCCATGTAATCAAGTGGTGTTATCGTATCTGGTAGCTGTTGAAATGTTTTCATTAAACCACCTCACTTAATAGCTCTACAACTTTTTCATGCCACAAAACTCTATAATCTGTATGACCATTTCTTGAATAAGGTTTTTCTTCTCCGTATTGCTTGCCTTTTTCTGTAATTCTCCAAACTCTCTCTTTCTTTTCTTGTAGTCCTAAATTTTCTAATGCTTTATTTATAAAGTTTGGCTTTATTCCACCTATTTTTTCTCCTATTTGTGTTGGATTAAAACTAGCAATTTCATGTGTAGCACTTGGTAATAGCTTTTTATATTCATCATAAGAATAACCTGTTTCTTTCTCTGCTTCACCTATTGCGACTGCATATACTAATTCTGGTTTTATTCCTGTTGCCTGTATCATGGTTTCTGCTATATTAAAATGTTGTTTTATTGCTTTATCTATTGGTTTGTGATATTTCTTTTTTAGCTTTTGCATTGTAAAATAATTGTTTACTAACTCTCTTTGTACTTTCCATGCAAGTTCATCATTTAATGATTTTACTAACATTAAATATCCACTTGCAGTTAAAACGATTATTCCTCTATTTGGAATTTCAAAAGTACGAATTTCGTCCTTACTAGAATTTTTTATTTCAAAATAGTCTATGCCTTCTATGAATTTGTTTCTGTTTTCATTAAAATTTCTTTTTGCTGTTCCTTCTACCCTTTCATGTACTTTATCAACATCTTTAAATGTAACTACTCTTTGTCCTTTATACTCTTTCACTTGTAAATTTTGATTATTAATTGTTATTAAATTATTCATTCGTCTTTTTTCCTTCCTCTAATTTTTTTGATACATTTTATATGTCCTTCTTTATCATAAAGTCCTAAACAGTTTTTATTTTCTTTTAAGTACTCTTCCATAAGTTGCTCTGCTTTTTCTTTACGTTCACGTTTCTGTAAATCATCATAAATTGTAAATGCACACATAACAATTATTTCCTCTAGCCATTCTTCAAATAAAAATCTTTTCTCTTCATTAACTCTTGCGTATTTTATATATTCAAATACTTCAAAAGTATCTACCCAAAGTGTCTTTTTATCACTTACTGTTGCACAATATGGGATATTTGTATTTTTTACATCTAATAGCTTTCTTAAAGTTATATCTGGAAATAATATCCTTCCTTCTCCAACTAAAACTTCTATTTTTCCTAAGTCTTTGTCTTTAAAATTTTTTAATGTAAATTCATTCATTTACTTTTTCACCTCTTTCTTTGTTCATTTATTTTTGAACACGATTAATTAAAAAAAATCTAGCTTTTATAATTTTTCTTTTTAATTTCGCACCACTTGATAATAGCTAAACACAGTTTATTACTCTTTGCACTTTTTCTTTTATTGATAATTTCGTTAAGATATGAAGGATTAATGCCAATGTCTTCCGCAAACCATGTCTGATTTCCTCTATATTCATTTTCAATTATTTCTTTTATTTCTTCTATATTCGCTTCCATATTTTCACCTCTTTCCGTGTTCATTCTTTTTTGAACAAATCAATTATAAGTGAAAAAAAAATCTTTGTCAATAGTTTGTTCAATTTTTTTTGAAAAAAATTGTTGATTTTTTCAAAACTATGTTGTATACTATATTTGGAGGTATTTTATTATGTTTGAAAAAAATAAATTTGCTCAAATAATAAAAAATATAAAAGAAACCTACAATTCTCAAGAGGATTTTTCAAAAAAATCAGGTATTGGTAGAACTTATCTTTCCCAATATATGAATATGAAATTAGATAAACCACCTATGCCTAAAATGCTAGAGAAACTTTCAGATGCTAGTAACGGGGTTACAACATATAAAGAGCTTATGGATATTTGCGGATATTCTAAAAAAAATATGGAAAGCATTGTTTATGAGATATACAAACAATTAAAGGAACTAGTTCAATCAATCTTTAAAGAAGAACCTAAAGATTTTTTTGAAGTAGGAACTTCAATTGACAATTTTGAAACTTATAGTTCTGACTTATTAAGAACTTTAGAAAAAAAAGAAACTACTCAAATTTTTTTAACTAACTATTATAGAAAAGAGTTCTTTTTAGAAGATTGTAATTATGTTGCTACTTTTTTGTTTTTATATGAATCCTTTATAAAATGCTTAGAAAAAGAATTATATATTTCATTGAAAGACTATAAATACACAGATTGGTTTAACAATAATGATTTTTATGAAAGAATTACAGATATACAACACTTAGAAAATTTTGAATTTTTATCATATAATAGTAAAAATATAATATTTATCAACGAAAACTTGAAAGATATCTTTCAGTACATCAATAATTTCACTACATGCTTAAATCTAGCATATTTAAGTGATGTGGATAGTAGTACTCTTACCGAAATATTTAAGAAAAAAATTCAAAACAATAATATTGGATACAATAATGAAATTTCACCAAAAGATAATATTACAGATAATAAACAATTTTATATGACGCCAGTTTATGGCAGAATATCAGCTGGACAACCCAACTGGGCAGAAGAATGCTTAGAAGGTTATCTACCTATTGACCCTAACTTAATGGGAATAATTGCTCCAGAAGAACATTTCTTTTTAAGAGTTAATGGTGAAAGTATGAATAAAGTTATTAGAAATGGTGCTTATGCTTTAATTCATAAACAAGATATAGTTGAAAATGGAGAGATAGCTGTTGTATTGGTAAATGGTGATGAAGCTACATTAAAGAAATTTAGCAAGCAAGGAGACTTAGTAATATTAGAGCCTATGTCTGACGATACTAGTTTTCAAGTACAAGTATATAATAAAACTACACCTATTAATATATTAGGCAAATATGTAGGAAAATTTGAAATTAATAAATAACACAAAAGATAAAGCAGTATAATTTACTGCTTATTCTTATATAAGGAGGATTAAATGGATAACAAGCCTATTTTTAAAAATTTCAATTATAACAAGGTAAATAAAGTAATGATGAAAATTTTGGAGCAAAAACATAATATAAAAATTAATTCCAAGGTTATAAAAAAGGAGGGTTTTAATGGCTAAACGTGGAAATGGCGAAGGTACTATTTATTATAGTGAAAAATTAAATAAATGGATTGGGCAATTTACTGCTGGAAGAAAAAGTGATGGCAAGATTAATCGTAAATCCGTGTATGGAGATACTCGTAAAGAAGTTAAAGAAAAAATTACTAAAGCTCTTGCTGATGTTCAAGATAGCTGTTTCATTGATAAATCAAATATAACAGTATATGAACTAGCAAATGAAATTGTTGAAGATAAAAAGAACTCTAATCAGATTTCCGCTAATACTTATAATAGAGCTAAATACACTTTATTAATAATTCAAAATGGTTTTCTAGGAGATATGCCTATTCAAAAGGTAACTGCAAAGGATATTAAAGATTTTCTTAATTCTAACACCGATTATTCTGAATCTACTCTTAAAAAGATATATCAATTATTGGGACAAACCTTTAGGAGAGCTATTGAAAGAAATTATATATTGAGAAATCCTATTACCTACGAAGAAGCTAAAATTCCTAAATCTAAGCAAAAAAAAGAAAAGGTTGAAGCATTAACTATTGATGAAGAAAAACATCTTATATCGGCAATTATGGACGAAACAAGCATATATAAACCTATTGTTCTCTTAATGTTATTTACTGGTATGAGAATTGGTGAAGTCCTTGCATTAACATGGGATTGTATATTCGATGATTACATTAATGTTGAAACTACTTTAACAAGGGACGAAGATGGAAAGGTTATTAAAGGAGATAGTACTAAAACGGATAATAGTGAAAGAAAAATTCCACTAAATTCAACAATAGAAGAAATTATTTCATTTATCCCCCATTCCAACAATTTGCTTTTTCCAAATATCACTCCAAAATCTACTTATGATTTTTTAACTAATTTTAATGCAACTAATTGCATTAAAAATCATATTCACCCTCATATGCTAAGACACACTTATGCAACTAGATGTATTGAAGCTGGAATGAATATTAAAGTGTTACAAAAAAAGTTAGGACATAAAAATATCCAAACAACATTAGATACCTATGCGAGTGTATTTGATAGATTTGAAGGACAGGAAGACGATAAGATTAATAATTATTTATTAGGAAATAAAATCGCGTTGCATTAAAATTGCATTAAATCAAAGAAATAAGAGAGGTTCTAAAATCTCTCTTTTCTTACTCTGGTGCCCTAACTAGACACGTTTGCGAAATCTAGTTGGCAAAAAATATCTATTTTCAACTCCTAATTATAGTTATATCAATAATTTGCAAAAATTATATTTGCAAACTTGTTTTTTGGCTATATTTAATGTAACATAAAATAATTGAAATTACAAGGATTAAATATAAAAATCTAAACAGATTTTTATTTCCGTAAATTGCTCTAAATTATTCTTTATAATTGCTTCTTTATTGAATTTTGTAAAATATTTTCATATGTATCTAATACTATTATATCTTTAACACTTTCATCATTAAATAAGTTTTGTTGTTGTGTTAGTGAATCATGTGTTTTTATCAATACTTTGTAATTACATTCTTTAACTTTTGAAGCTGCTACTAACTTTTTCTGTGCTTCATACAATCCCTCTGTATTTTTTTGAATTTTAATTGCAATATTTTGATTATTTTCTTTATTCAATATGAAACCATCAATTCCTGTATTTCTTTGCACTGGAATCGCTCCTATTGCTTTTAAAATACTAATTTCATTTTCACTTTTATTTTGATATTTCTCTATACCTTTATTTAGTAGCTCTGATTCTGTTTTTATAGGATTTTCTAGCCTTGAATTCGTTATTTCTATTGCATCTTTTGACATATCAATTCCAATAAATTTTCTGTTTAACAATTTTGAAGCAACTAATGTTGTTCCGCTTCCACAAAACGGATCAAGCACAATGTCATCTTCATCTGTACTAATTTCAATAATTCTTTCTAGTAATAGTATTGGCTTTTGAGTTGGATATCCTACTCTTTCTTTTGCTTTTGGATTTAAAAATGGAATTTCCCAAACATCAGATAATGGAACTCCTTTTTTTTCATTATCTAAAACTATTTTTCCTTCTTCATTTCTTTTATATATACATTTTCCATTTTCATCTCTTTTTCTTTGCTGTAAAATTTGATCTATATTAGTAGTTGCTGAATAGTCTGTATATATTGTATTAAATTTAAAATTTTTGCTTTTACTGTAAAAATATATATTTTGGTGCGAATTAAGTAACCCCTTTTTTGAATTAGACCATCTCTTATAAGACCATATAATTTCACTTTGAAAATTAGTGAATCCAAAAACTTCATCTAACAACACTCTTAAATAATGAGATGCAATTTTATCACAATGTAAAAAAATTGAACCTGTATTTTTCAGTACTCTTTTCATTTCTATAAGTCTTACTTTTATATAGTCTAAATATTCATTAATGCTTTTCCATGAATCACTAAATTCTAATGTTTTTTCTGTGTTCTTCATGATTCCTTTTTGAGTTCTTTGTGTAAAAAACGGTGGATCTAAATATATCATATCTATACTATTAGACTTCATATTTTTTAAGTTTTCTAAACAATCTCCTAAAATAACTTCGCTCATTTTTACTCCTCTATTGATTTTTCTAAAATAGAATACAAATCTATCCCTGTCATCCTTTTTATATAGTTCCAAGCTTCATCACCAGAATAATATTCTCCTCCAACTCCATTATAAATTGTTTTTAGCGTTTCTTGAATTCTTATTGCTTGTTCTCTATTAGGATAATAAAACATTATTCTTACAGGTATATATCCCTTTTCTTTTATATTCTTTACTCTTGTATGTTCTTTGGTTATATGATCACCATCTGTTGTTGCATCTCTCCATTTTATTTCACATGCATATTTATCATCTACTAGACAATCTATTTCAAATCTTTTTGGTCTATATCCTATAGTATTTTCAATCATTACTTTTCTTTTTGCATTCTTGAAAGTATTTTCAAAACAAATTATTGTAGCTTCTTCCAAAAAGCTACCTGCATACTTGTATAAAAAACGACCTTTGTTTTGATATTCATCTATAAGTAATCCTTCGTTTTCCTTAATTCCTAAAACTTTATATATAAAATAATGACTTGTATCATCTTCTTGCATTTCGATCATCCTTGTATCTATTTTGTCTTTTAATTCTTCCCTATATTTGATTATTAAGTTATTTATCTTTTCTTCTATTTCACTCATAATTCCCTCCTAAAAATAATTCTCCATTTTATATAACTATATCATAAATTATCTTCTTTCTCAATAAATTATGAGTTATTTTGTTATTTAAGTTAATAATGCTTATTATATAAAACATTTGTTTATTTTGCAATACCTTTTTGAAAATTTTTTTAATGGAAGTATCTCTACTTCCACTTTACATTTATAGCTTTCAACCTATTATCTTTTCCTTTTACGATTTCAAATATCACCTTTGCTTTCTCTTTTGGATTATCAATTTTACAATCTGAAATATGAAAAAATATTTTTTTATCATCATATATGATATATCCAAATCCCTTATTTATATTATATTCTTTTATAATTCCTGTATATGTAGTTTTTGGCTTATTATTTGTTAATATCTTTAATAACTCAAAATCTTCTTTATAATTATTAGGCATTATATTTTCTATTTCTTTCTTCAATAAAATAGCTTCTTCATATTCTGAACGATAATTTTTTATTTTAAGTCCTATTGCCATATCTAATTCTTTTAATGCCGAATTATGTAAGATATACTTATAATATACTTTTGCTAGTACCAAATGATTTTTATGATTGTTGTAATTCATTTTTACTGCTTTATTAGCAAATTCAAATGCTTTTTTATAGTCTTCTTTTAATAAATATACTTCAGCTAAAAAAGCAAATAAATAATCTTTTTTTCTCTTTCTCATTAATTTATTTATAATATCAATTGCTATATCATAATTCTCTAATTTCGCTTCTATGTAGGCATTCAATTCCATCACATAATAATTATTACTATTTGGAATGTATTTTTTTGCTTCTTTATATTTTCCAATCAAATAATATGTTTTCGATAAATTATACCTACATATTTCATCATTTTTTATTTTTAGTGCATCAACAAAATGTAAGATTGCTTCTTCTCTATGATTAGGCAAATCCATTAACATTTTTCCATGCAAAAAATTTATATCATAATAAGTATGTCTCTCTTTATTTTTTGTTCTATCATCAAAATTTTTCCATAATTCATGACACTCCTTTATATGACCTAATGCTTTCCAAAACTCTGGTTTAGTTAATTTTTTATATATTCCTGCTAGTTGAATATAAGCATATGATATTCTATATTTAACAACAAAATAGTTCGGTTTTATTTTTAATGTTTCTTCAAAATATTTTACTGCTTGATTCCATTCTTTTTTACAATAGTACTGATATCCTATCATATATTTCCACTTAGCCATTTGTGGTTCCTTTTCTTCTAAAATTGCAAAGTTTTTTATAGCATCATCATATTTACCAGCTCTTGATAAACACCAACCCAATCTTTCTACATTTTGAATAGAATTATTTTCTTCCACTATTTCCCTATATAAAGTTATAGCTTCATCCCAATTACTATTACCTTCATATAATTCAGCATTTTTTATTTTTTCTTGTAATGTCATTAAATCGCTCTGCCTTCTTTTATGCTCTGCTTTTGCTTTTGGGTTAATATAGAATTTTCTATTAAACTATATTTATCTTTCAATATTTGGGATGAAATTTTTCTTATATTTTCTTTGCAATCAACATTCTTTGCTGTAAATAATTTTATTTTTCCATTTTGGTATTCACATGAGATAAACCTATTCTTATTATTTCCAGTTGTTAATAATTGATCAATTAAAATTATTCTTATACTTTTTTCAATATTAAGTTCATTTTCAATTTCTTCTATATAGTCTAAAATACTTTCATATGTTAATGATATTATAAAATCTGTATATTCATCTTCATTTATTTTTTCTAAAATGTATTTTTTCATAATATCACCTCCAAAATATTATATTTCATTTATCATTGATATAACTTCCTTAATTATCTCATCTGCTTCTTGTTTAGTTTCTAATGTCCTTGTATTTACTGCCAATCCAATCATATCGCCTATATGAAATAATGTATGCCTATTTATCACATAATAATTATACATTTTTTCAATATATTGTTTCGTTTGACTAGAAATCTTTTGTTTAGAAGTCAAAAAATATCTATTGTTTGTTTTATCCAAATCAAATACATCAAAAGTTCTTGTAACTACTATCCCATTTTTATTACATACATATTTTATATGTCCTTCAAGTGCTCTTAATGCTGGAAATACATATTGAGAATAATCAATAGAATCAATATAGTAATTTAGATTAATTAATGACTGCTGTATTAAATCCTTACAGGTATCTGGATAATCGTTTGGCAATGATGGACAAATTTTTTTATAATCATCAATAATTTTACTATTATCTATTTTCTTTTTATAAACATTTCCAATAACAGCTTTTATTTTATTTATTCCCAATAATTCATTTATATATGTCAAAAACATTTGAAATACAGTATTCATACTTCCTTGAATCATTAATGTTTTATTCCCTGTCTTATATAAAGTAATTGTTATTTCATTTTCTTCTAATTTCATCTTACATACATATTTCGTTTGATTATCGTGCATATTTTCCACTTCTAATTCGTTCATATCTTCTGTCATTAATGCAATAATTGTTTCCAATTCTTCCTTTTTAAATGCTGGTATTGTAAACCAATTTGTTCCAGTGTTTATACACTTTACTCTATCTTTCAAAGCCATCTTTGCTAATCTATCAGCTTTTTCATTATATTTATTATTACTATGACCTTTAACTTTTACAAAATTAATATCAATAAGGTCTTTATAATGATTTTCTAGCATGGCTACATACATTGTAGTTGTATCTGTTTTTGCTTTCCATTCCTTATTTGCCCATTTTTCTAGTCCTTCATAATCGTAATATAGTTTGATTTTTTCATACCCATTAGTTATTGCCCAATCTAGTGCATTAAATACTCCTAATATTTCTCCTATAATATTTCTTGTATCTTTATATTTAGGATTATTTCCATAATTATACAATTCTATTTCATTCATTTCTCTATCAATACATACTACACCATATGAATATCTATTTTCTTTTTCATCAAAACTACCATCTGTAAAGGCAACAGCATATCCTTCATCTATATACTTACTAATTTCTTCACTATAAATATCTTTATCTTCTAAAAAAGCTTTTGCTTCTTCTTCAGAAATAAAGCTTTTAAAAACAGCATTAGGAAAACCTTTAGTTGATTCTAAACATTCATCCCATGTGTTAAAAATCCCAATATTTCTACCATTTTTTACGGCATAAAACTTACCCATATTTTGCCCCCCTAAATTACAAAATGAATTATATCAAAAATACAAATAATTTACAATAGTATCAGTAGCTTTTAGCATTAATTCAAAACAAGATAGAATAATCTACCTTGCTTTGTTTTTGTCTTTTTTATTCTTTTCCTGCTCTTTTTCAAATTGTGATTTTTCCTGTTCAATTTGCTCGTGTAACTGATGTTGCTTAATTTTTTCTACTCTTTGAAGTATATTATTACAATGTCGTATTTCTTCTGTAATTGGAGTAATCTGTTTTGAAATCTCTACAATTTCATTTTCTATTGCTTGTTTTTCTTCATCTGTTTTGGCTCTTTTATGTTTTTTCCAAAGCTTTTCTCTTTTACTTTTTAATGGATTTACCTTTTCATAAGCCAACTTTTCAAATTCTAATAAGTCTTGACTTGTATTTATATTATATTTTGCTAAAAATCTTGCTTGATTAGAATATTCATCCATTTTCTTAATCTCGGCTATTAGTTCTGGTGTCATTTTCGTTATATTCGATTTTAAGGTACTTTCTATACTGATGCCAAATAGTTTCTCATATTGGTATATAAGATAGGCAATAGAGCCTTTATTTTGATAATGTTTTTCTTTTTGTTTATTATAATTTTCATAAGTTCTAGTAATTAGTACCATAGGATTAGATGAGTAAGGGAATATGGGCTGTATTTCTAGTATTCTCTTGTATATATTTTCTTTTGAGTATTTATTTCCAAACTGTCTTTCAATTCTTGTGTTTCTTTTGTATGGATCACGCCTTATAGATAAAGTTCCGTTTTTGTCTGTAATTACATATCCTAAATCTTGAAGTATTTTTACAAATTCATTATAATCTTTTGCATTTTCTATTG
>CAOKRJ010000007.1 GCA_948471115.1 uncultured Clostridium sp. | reverse complement strand
TGTCCTGGGTTGTTATATTTATATATGTTTTGACATACTCTTTTTAATTCACTTTCACTACCAAATGAAAGGAATTCAAGTCTTATTGATTTTCCTTGGAAAAATATCCATATACTATCACATGACCTTGGCACTTTATTGTCTAATACTTGTCCTAAGTAATCTCCATCTGTTTGTGCTACTTGACTTAAGAAGGATTCTGGTAATCCAGAAACACCTCCTGATACACCATCTATGTTCATATCTCTTATTTCGTCTATAGCACTATATCCTTTATAATATTGATATATTCTCTGTACTACAATTTCTAATTTTTCATTAAATTCTAGTTGTATTTGCTCTTTTTCAAATATGTCGCATATTTCCTGAGAGGTTATAACATAACAAGGCTTTGCATCTCCTTGTATATATTTTAATGATGCTAATTCATATTTTTTTATAAATTGAGTTAATGCTTCATATGCAAATTCTTGCTTATATTTATATATAAGTATATCAAATTTGTCTTGTGGTGTTAGTAATGAAGGAATATCAAATGGAATTGCTTTAGATACATTAGTTTCATTTACTCCATATTCTTGAAGTAATAAATCAAACATAATTCCTTTTACGTATTTTTTATCATTTACATCACCATATGTACACCCTTTTAATGCCTTTTTTAACTCATATTTCTTATTTTTTCTTCTTTTTAATTCTTCTTCTGATAACCCTATATCATATAAGTTTATCTTTGTAATTTCATCTAGTCGTCTTTTAATAAACTTTGACATTACATCTAAAGAATATGTTTTATCATCTATTTCAATATCTTTCTCTTCTTCTGCATTTTTCTTACTTAGAATGAGCTTATAGATTCCAAAACCTGCTATTAAAATTAATAATAGTGTCATTATAAAATTTATCATTTTGAATATCACTCCTTCCAAAGCATTAATCTGCTAAGTTTTAATAAATATGTTTTTTTATTTATCCTAGCATATGTAATTCTTGTAATTTATAAATTATACCTTCACAGAGTTTATTCACTTGTGATATAAAAAATCCATGTTCTTCTTCAATTGTTGCTTTTCTAATTTTAGGATTTAATATCCATTGATCTACTACTCCATCTTGTAATGCATCACTATACATTAAATCATATGGTACTGTATATAAATTTTTTTTCATTCTTGAACTTCTTATTATATTTTTAGCATTATACTTTGAATTCTTTTCATATTTATTTAATAAATAAATAACATTTTTACCATTTATTATTTTCTCTTTTTTCTGTAAATCTACTATTTTCTCTACTTCTTCAATCTTCTGCTCTATATTACATATTATTAAATTTGATGCTTCTAATATTCTCCTTATTAATTCTGTTTCTAATCCTCTATTTAAATCAACAAATACCATGTCATAATATTTATTTGCTATTTTTATTACATCTGGATAACCATTAGCATCAAATTTTTCATTTTCATCTTCATCAGTTTCCTTTTTTCCTGCAATTACTTCTAATCTATTATTTAGTACTATTTTTGTAAAGTTTCCTACTAATGTTGGAGTTAACTTACCACTATTGGCTAATTTCATTACTCCTTCTATTCCAGAATTAAATTTTGCTTCTTTTAACCCTAAAAATTTCATAGCTGTATTCTCAGATACTCCATATGCTTTGTCTAATTCCATGTCACCTATTTCAGTTGAGATTAATAAAATTTTATAATTATGTTCTACTGCCATTAATGTTGCTGTAGCTATTAAAGATGATGTTTGTCCTATATGACCACTTTTGCTATCATTCCAAAAAGTTATTATAGACATCTATATACCATTCCTTTCTAAAGCTTTTATCATTTTCTTAGCATCTTGTTCTTTAATTTCATTTCCAAATAACATTTCTGTTAATTGTGCTAAACTATCTTTGTATAAAGAACTCATTGATTTTAATCCTAGTCTATAAATTAATTGATTGTCCATTTCAACATATTTATCATCTAATATCAATGGAAAAAATATCTGTTTTTCGTCCCATTGCATTCTAGCCTCTGATGCTAAGTAATCTATATATTGGTTATCTGCTTCATTCATTTGTCTTGAAAATATGATTTTGACTAATCTCATAGGTTTTTTAATATTATTAAATATTTCGATTCCTTTCCTGATTGAATATAAATCCATTGCTGTTACAAAACAATTTATATCGTTGTCATATGCTTTCATATTTTCTAACGTGTTTGGGCTGTCTATATTCATTAATATTACATCATATTCTACTGTTTGTTCTGAAACTCCAATATAATCATATATATGCTCCATTTTTCCAAATCCTACTGCCACATCTATTTCCTCCCATGTTGTTATATATGTAATAGTTGGTTCTAATGTAGGAACTATATATCTAAATTTTTGTTCTGCTGTTGTGTCTACTATTAATACCCTTTTATTTTTCATTGATAATATCTTTGCAATGCACATTATTAAATTAGCTTTATCATATGCTCCGATAAATCCGATTTTTTTCATTATATTTTCTCCTTTTTTATTTTGTAGTTGTTGTAGTGGTTGTTGTTGATTGTTTTGTTTGTAGTTCTTTCATATATTCTTCCCTTGATTCTTTTTGTGCTTCAATTGCTGCTGATGTTCCTGTTGATACATTTGACTGTGCTTCTTCACCTGTAGCTATTACTGCTGCATTTATAATGTCATTTCTTCCACTCAATAATGTAGCATTATTATATCTTTTTGCTAATTCATCTTTTGCAGTTTGTACAACATTTGGATTACTATTTATTAATTGTGATACTGCTCTTGTTGGAACATATGTGACTGATGCAGCCATTTGCATACCTGGTTCCACATATGTAGTTGCATATAGTAAAGTTCCATTAATTTGATATGCTTCTACTATTGCATTTGATAATGTTAAAATTTCTTCTTCTGTAAGTTTTATCCACATAGTAATTGCATCAGCACTTAATACTTTCTTTTTTGATACTACTATATAATCTTCTCCACTTGGTAAACGTAGTCTTATATCTATATAATCATTTTCTTTTAATTGAGAAGGTAATACTATCATATTAAATTCTTGTTCTCTTGTATCATCTCTTGTTTTTTCATCAGATTCGACTATCATATCTGTTGATAATATTGTACCTGATTTTAAATCTATTTTGAATAATGAATTTTCTGTTATAACCTTTGAATAATTAGATGAAGTAATTGCTGTTTCAGGTGTTGCTTTTTTTGTTACTTCGACAGTAGCTAATTCCTTTGTTATTAATCCACCTTTTTCTGTTTTTGTTGCTACATTTGTTCCTGATTCTACATCTTCTATTAATACATAAACTGTTACTTTATCATTTTCTATTTCTTCCTTTTCTGTTTTTTGTTTATACATCATCCATAAAAGGAATGCTATTACAATTGCTGCAATTATCATAGTAATAAAAACCCCTAATAGAAATGAATTTCTTGCTTTTCTTTGCATTGGATTTGATGCCATTTATAATTCCTCCCTTTTCTACAAATAATCATACTAATTTATATTATACGCTAGAATTTTTTTATATTCAACATTTTATAATTTTTGTAATATAAAAGTCATATTCATGTAATATTTTTGTAATATTATATAATTTAGTTATTTATGTATTTGTAATTTTATTTTTACATTATAAAACTAAACACATTTGACTATTAAAAAGTGTTTTATAATTGAATGATTTATTATATTTTTATCTTTTATTATATTTTAACATTATTGTATTTGTTAATCCATGTATTAGTTTAACATTTTTACCAAATATTTCTTGTTTATTTTTATTAATATTGCACAATATATAATACGAAATGATTTGGTGACCAAATTGTTTCATAGCAAAACGTTTTATTCTAGGAGGTGAATGATAATGGCAAACAATTCAAACAAAAAATTAGTTCCAGAAGCTATGGACGCTTTAGATAAATTCAAATATGAAGTAGCTAGTGAAGTTGGTGTAACTTTAAAAGATGGTTATAATGGTAACCTATCTTCAAGAGACGCTGGTAGAATCGGTGGTAACATGGTTAAAAAGTTAATACAACAAGCTGAAAACAACATGGCTAACAAATAATTTAATTACTAGCTTATAATTTTTGCAGGAATATTTCTTTCCCACTTTTATGTTTATACATAAGGGCAGGAACTAAATGTTCCTGCCCTTTTATTCTTCTAATAAATTCAATTATGCACATTTTTTTACGTTCCTGGTGTGCATTTAATGTTAATCTAATTATCAAATATTTGATAATACACAATTTTTTCATATTCTTTTATCTTTTCATAGTATGGAGAGTTAATATCATCTAAATTATATTTTTCTCCATTGTCTCCTATGTAATAATTAGCTGTTAAAACTGGTATTTTATT
The DNA here is from genome assembly GCA_948471115.1 of uncultured Clostridium sp. GTDB lineage: Bacteria > Bacillota > Clostridia > TANB77 > CAG-508 > CAKPSH01. The sequence goes on along the minus strand of CAOKRJ010000007.1, from coordinate 45,044 downwards.
TCTTAATTCACTCATATAGTTTGTGTATTCCTCTGCCCAAAGTTTTGCTGTTTTCATTAATATACTTTGTAAATAATTTGCGCTTGTATCTACATAGTCTATTTCTTCTATATCATAGTTTGCCCAAATTAGATATGGAACTTTATATTTATTTTCTTCATCTTCAATTATTTCATCCATTTCTGTATTTGGTTGATGGTCTCCAAAAAATAATAACACAATTTTCTCATCATATTCTTTTAAATAGCTTATTAATTCTGCTAGTGCTAAATCTGAATTATTTTCCATTTGCAGATATATATTCATATTTTCATTATCATGATAAGTTTTAGAATTCTCATCTAATCTATCATAAGGGATATGATTTTGTACTGTTACATTAAATGAAAAAATCTTTTCTTCTTTTTGTTTAGTTTCTAATATATCTATTATCTTTGAATAAGAACTCCTATCTGTTGTATATTCATTAAGTCCATATTCTAAATCTTCATAGTCTTCTTTGAATTTATATTCATCAAAATCAAGTTGTTTATAAACTCTATCTCTACTATATCCACTCTTATTCCAAAGATGAATTGCATAAGTTTTATAATCTAATTTATTCATTGTAGTAACTATAGATTTAACATTTTTATTTATATATTGTTGATATGGTGTTGCACCTTTTGGTATAAATGCTATTGTATTCTGTGTTAAAAATTCATATTCTATATTTGCTGTAAAGCCTCCAAATGAGTCAGAATGCATTGTTCCTGTTATTACATTTTCCTCTTTTTGTAGTTTATGAAAATAAGGTATATTGTCTTCGTACATTGATATCCCAGAATTTTTAGTATAGTCTGCAAATGATTCGTTCATTATTACTATGATATTAGGTTCTTCTTCTTCATTATTATTCTCTGATTTATATTGTGCAAGTATTTCTTGTACTTCTGACTTATTATATCCCTTTGGCTTTTGTACTTTTAAATTTTGAACCAATCTAGCTAAAGTTAATATAATTCCATTGTCTGAATATGCATCATTCATATTCCATATTGATATATTTCTCACATAACTACTGTTTATTATTACTAATAACATTAATACGCTTCCTGTTGCTGTTATTATTCTTTGTCTTACCTTTAATTTAGTATTTTTCCTAAATAGTATTATGGTTATAATTAATACTATTATTGTTAGTGCTAGTCCTATTATAAAATCACTATTAATATTAAGGCTTATTCCATTAGCTACATTAAGTACTGTTTTAACTGAAAAAATGTCTAATATCGTAAGTGCACTACCTCTTATGTCTGTTACTATATAATTTATTGCGGAAATGCTATATGTTACTAATGTGACAATAATTAGTGATATTTTCTTTCTATTTGTTATTGAATATAATATGTAATATATAGAAATTAACATTAATAGGCTAAGCCAATATACTTGATTGAATGCTTTTCCTAGGGCTTTAATATAGCCCTCCATGCCGACTTCTTTTATATATCTAATAAAAAAAATATTCATTACATATTCGTCATGTACTATAAAAAATTGCATTATATTGATTAGGTTAAATATTAAGAATATTTTTAACATTTCTAGTGTTATTGTTTTTAATTTACTAATTATTTTGTTCTTTTTATTTTGTTCTATAAATATTAAATTTAAGTCTCTCTTACTATAAGACTTTTTAATTTTAGCATATCCCTTAATTGTCTTTCTTATTTTTGTTTTCATTTATTCTTCCTTTATTATTTTTTATTTATTATAACATATTTATGTTTTCTATTACAATATGGAAAAAATGGAAAATGCACTATTACAAAGGGCACAGTGCACCGTGCCCCTACATTATAAATTTAGGTTGCTAAAGAATTGTTCTTTGGCAAGGAATTCAAGAAAGAAATACCAGAAACGTACTGATGTACGCCAAAGGATTTTCTTTCGAAGAATAGCACAGCCAACGGGCAATTATTTAGCAACCGTATGTTTTTACCATTTAAATTTTCCTACTACTTCAACTTGTTTATTTCCTGATACTATTTCTCCTATTTCGTAACAATTTACTCCTTGTTCCTTTATGTGATTTATAATTTTTTCTGCATTTTTCTTTTTTGCTACTATTGTTAATCCTACTCCTAAGTTAAATGCTCTTAGCATCTCTTTTTCTTCTACATTTCCATATTTCTTTATCATCTTAAATATATCTAATATTTGATATTTGCTTGCATCTATTTTTGCATTTACATTTTCAGGTAATATTCTGTTTAAGTTTTCTTTTATTCCTCCTCCTGTAATATGTGCAAGTCCTGTAATTATGTTTTCTTGAAATAAGTCTTTTATCGTTTTATAATAACATCTATGTGGTTCTAATATTGCTTCAATAAAAGTTTTATCTCCTACTTTTTCTTCTAATATTTTTGGCGATTGTTTCATTATCTGTCTTACTAATGTATATCCATTTGTGTGTACTCCACTAGATTCAACTGATAATACTATATCTCCTATTTCTATTTTTGAGCCATCTATTATTGATTCTTTATCTACTATTCCTACTATACTTGATGTCAATATATATGTACCTTTCTCTAATACTCCTGGTTGTTCTGATGTTTCACCTCCTGTTAATACACAGCCTTGTGCTTTACACGCATCTGATACTGCTTTTACTATCTTGTTTATTGCTACTTTGTCCATTTTTCCACAGATTATAGCATCTTGAACTGTTAATGGTTTTGCTCCCATTACTATACAATCGTTTATTAAATGATTTATCATGTCATACGATACATTTTCTAATTTATCATATTGTGCTGCTATTAATTGTTTTGAACCTGGTTCTTCTGTTTTTAATACTAATACTGGATTTTTATATTCTTCAAATTTTATATCATATAGTGATGAAAATGCTCCTATTTTATTTAATACTCTTTTGTTGTCTGTTGCTAAACTGTCTACCATATCCTTTTTGGCTTGATTTGCTTCGTCTATGTTTACATCATATTTTAAACTATTATTTTCCATGTTTTTCATTCCTTTCTTAATTAACTTTCTATAAAATGGCACAGTAGTGTAATTTCTAACTGGTACTCCCAGAAACGGTACCCCTACAATTATTTTTCAAATTTTCCTATTAGGTCATATTTTTGTACATCAATAATATCTACATCTACAAATTTCCCTATTAAATCTTTGTCTGTGGTATTTTCTATAAATACTACTCCATCTTCGTCTGGAACATCCATATATGTTCTTCCTATTACATATTTGCCATCAAAAGACTTTTCTTCTATTAAGGTTTTATAAGTTTTTCCAACTTTACCTTTTAGAATTTCTTCTGATATTTTCTGCTGTAATTTCATAATCTTATTATATCTAGCTTTTTTAGTATTTGTATGTATTTGATTTTCCATTTTTTCTGCTGGAGTTCCATCTTCTTTTGAATATATAAAAGTACCTAATTTATCAAACCTAGTATCTCTTACAAATTTATATAATTTATTGAAATCATCTTCAGTTTCTCCAGGAAATCCTACTATTAAGCTAGTTCTTAAAATGGCTTCAGGAATTTGATTTCTTATCTTGTTAATTAATTTTCTTATGCTTTCTCCATCACTTTTTCTATTCATTCGTTTTAGTACTTCATCTGAAATATGTTGTATTGGAATATCAAAATATTTACATATTTTATCATTTCTCTTTACTGTTTCTATTAGTTCATCTGTAATGCTTTCTGGATATGCATATAAAAATCTAATCCATTCTATTCCATCTATTTTGCATAATTCTTGTAAAAGTTCTGCTAACCTTGGCTTTACATATAAATCTATTCCATATTTTGTGGTGTCTTGAGCTATTACTATTAACTCTTTTATTCCCTTTTTTGCTAAGCTTTTTGCCTCTCTCATAATTTCTTCAAATTCTCTTGAGATATATTTACCTTGTATCTTTGGTATTGCACAGTATGTACAGTAGTTACTACATCCTTCTGCAATTTTTAAATATGCCATTGTATTTCCTGTTGTAATTACTCTATTCTCCCAGCTTAAACATTCATTCGATATTTCTGTCTTTAATAACTCTGATATTCTTGTCCATATTTTGTTGTAATCTTTAATTCTTATAAATAAATCAACCTCTGGTAATGCTTTCTTCATTTCTTCTTCATATCTCTCTACCATACAGCCTATTACTATTAGATATTTGCATTTACCATTTTTATATTGTGCCATTTCAAGTATCGTATCTATTGCTTCTTGTTTTGCGGATTCAATGAATCCACATGTATTTATTACAATAATATTTGCATCTTCTTCATTATTTACAATATTAAATTTATGTTTTTTAAATAGTCCTATTACTTCTTCTGTTACTACTAAATTTTTGCTACACCCCAGTGATACAAATCCTACATTCATACTTTTTCCTTTCTTTCTAATTAAGACCACCCGCAAACGAGTGGTCTTGATTTAGTCTTCATCTATAAAATCAAATTCTTCTTTAAATTTTTCTTTAAATATGTCAAATACTTTATTAAGAATTTCTTCATCTTCAACACTTACATAAGATTCTTCATCTTCTGAATCAGTATCTTCAACTCGTAGAATTACTACTTCATCAGCATCTTCTGCATCACTTGCTGGTAACAGTACTACATATTCTTCTCCTTCTAATTCAATTAAATCTAAAAATTCAAATTTAACTTCTTCTCCATTTTCGTCGTTTAAGATTATAACGTTTTCTAATTCCTCTTCCATTCCATTTTGTTCATTATCCATTATTATTTTCCTTCCTTTCTAAAATTTATAAATACTTATTCATGTATGTTTCTAGTATATATCCTGCAGATATAGTATCTACTATGTTTTTTTTATTTTTCCTATTTATATTAAGAATATTCATAGTTTTGTGTGCTGCTACTGTTGTTAACCTCTCATCAATTGTTTCAATTTTAATGTTATTGAATTTGCATTTTAGTTTATGTATAAATTTGTTTGTTATTTCTATTCTCTTAGAGCTGGTTCCATCCATATTAAATGGCATTCCTATAACTATTATGTCAATTTCATACTCTGCTAGAATTTCTTCTAATCTTTTTAGAACTTTTTTATCATTCCCTTGATGATGTATAGTTTCCAACCCTTGAGATGTTATTCCTAAAGGGTCTGAAATAGCAATTCCAACTCTTGCATCTCCGTAATCTATCCCTAATATTCGCATATTATTCATTTATTCCTATATAGTTTTCTACCATTCTTTCTAGCAGTTCATCACGTTCAATTTGTCTAATTATGTTTCTTGCATTTTTATGGCTTGTGATATATGTTGGATCTCCTGACAATATATAACCTACTATTTGATTTACAGGATTATATCCTTTTTCTACTAAAGCATCATAAACTTGTTTCAAAGTTTCCTTAGTTTTAAAATTCTTGTCTCTTTCTAATTTAAAATTCATTGTTTTATCCATTTCCATATTTTTTTCCTCCTATTTTTTAAATGTTATTTACATCGTATTCTGTTAATGGTGCATTATCTATATATTCTTCTTGTTTTTTTAAAATTTTTTCTAAAGCTGTTCCTTTATAATATGTAGTTAATACAATGTTTAACTTTATTTTAGCAATTCTCTTATTGTTATTTTTGCTACTGTCCTTATTCTCTTGAACCATCTCTACTTCTAAGTTTTCAACTGCATTTTTAAGATCAATAACAAATTTTGTAACTCCATCTACCTCTGCTCCCGAAAATGCAATTACAAATTTAGGTCCCATATATCTTACAAAAATATATTCATTTGATAGATTTTCTTTTATATAATCACACATATCTATTATAACTTGATTTCCAGTTTCTCTATTAAATTCTTTATTAATTCTTTCAAGATTTGCAATTCCAATCATACATATTGTTGATGTTGTGTATTTGTCTATTATTTTTCTTCCTTCATTGAATAAGTATTCACCTGATTTTAATGCAGAATAATAATCATCTCTTGTTAAACTTTCAACAATATTTTGATAGTTAACTATTCTAAATACAGATAATATATTATCTTTTACAACTTCAAGTATCGTAGTATCTATATTATCAAAAGCATGTGGTATACCACTTTCTATTATCCAATATCCTATATATACATTTTCTATATATAGAGGAAAAAACATTGCTGCCTTTGCTCTACCAAATTCACTTTTTTGATATGGCAATCTTTCATTTTCTTGATCTACTGTAATGTATTTTGGTGTTGCAGTTGTTATACTATCTCTAAATATTTCTTCATTATGTAGACTTCTAAGGTTGTCCCAATGCTTTTCTTCAACATTTGAAGCTTTTATCACATATTCTGTGCCATTGAATTCTACAATAGTAGAATATTTTATATCATACTCTTCTATTAGAATTTCATTAATTTTTCTTATCTTTTCATCTACACTTATAGTATCTCCTGCAGTGTCCATAAAATCTTGCAATACATTTAATCCATTTATTTTTTGATTTATATTTTTATAATTGCTAATTTCTTTATGAATCTTTATGTTAAATAATATTAACATTATTATTATTGCAACTAATACTATTATTACACCTATTATCCACATATCAATGTATGTCACTCCTTTTCCTATTTGTATTGTCTCTTCATTTCATCTAAAGTGCTACTCATATTATTTGAAAATCTTGAACCATTTTGTTCATAATTCATATGGACAGCATTATTAGAATTTCCTTTATTTCTCCTCTTAAGTGTACCACCTGATATTACTGGATATACTTGATCTGCTAATCTATTTAAACAATTTAGGAAAACCTTATTATATCCTCTAGTAGAAATTTCACAGTTTGCAATTCCTGATAGATATATAGAATATGAATCCATATCAAATGGAATTATGGTTTTACTTATTGTTTTCATGTCAAACAGTCTGTCTTGTATAGACATTTCTGGATCATTATAAGTTGACATTCCTCCAACAATCATTTCTTCATTTAGTCCTCTTATTTTTTGTGCTTTATTTATAACAGCTCTTAATTTTTCTGGTTGTAAAATATTACTTAATTTTAATTTCCTTAAAAATTCCGTTAAAGGTTGAATTGTCAAAACATCCATACTTTGAATCATATATATTTCCTGTACTACTCTAAAATATTCTTTATTTGTTGAATAATCACAATCTAATAATACTAAAGAATAATTTTTCACTAAAGTTTTCAACATATTCTCTATGTTATAATCTGAATTCTTGATATTCGGTGATGAAGTATATACTGTTAAATTTTTATTTACTTCTATTCCAATCGGATTTCCCTGTTTTAAATTTTCCATAGATGAATAAGCAATCTCTCTTAGTTCTTCTCTATTTTCAGTAAATATATAATATGAATTTTTATTTCTTGTTAGGTCTACTATTGCTGTTCTTATTCCTCTGTTTGATAATATATCAGCAATATTGTTTACTAAGAAAGATACTCCATTTTTTGAAGTTCCTACAAAAGAAACTATTTTTTTATCTTGAGTTAATAGATATGAAATATCTACTCTTTGCCCATCATTCTCAATTTCTTGTAAACCTACATTTGATGAATTCTCATAGTAATTATTTTCATATATGTTATTATTTATTGGAGGTGTAATTCTTTCATTTGCATGTATATCTGGTAATACATTATTTTGAAATTCTGACAATTTCGAAGTTTGTTGTTCATCTGCTTTAGGCATCTGTATTGATTCTCTTTCTCTATAGCTTGGTACTCTTGGTTGTCTTCTATCTTGAATATTTGATACTCTAGAAGGTTGTTCTTCAAAACTTGATAATACTGATGGCTCTTCTTTGTCAACGTTCGGTAATATTGGTGACTCTTCTTCTTCAAAACTTGGTAATACTGGTGGCTCCTCTTCAAAACTTGGTAATACTGGTGGTTCTTCCTTTTTTAAACTTGGAAAAACTTGTGGTTCTTCCTCAAAGCTCGGTAATACTGGTGATTCTTCCTCAAGCCCTGGTAGTTGCATATTTGTGTCTTCATAAAATTCTGGTAATTGTTGTGATTGTGTTTTAGTTGCAAAATTTTGCAAAGATGATTCCTGTATTTCCATAGTTGGAGAAGGATTTTTTCTAGGTCTTCCTCTTCCTCTTTTAGGTACTTCTATTTTTTGTTCTGGTTCAACTATAACTTTTTTAGGTCTTCCTCTTCCTCTTTTTGCTGGTTGATTCAATTGATTTGGTTGACTTACACCTTCTACTTCAAGTTCTATTGAAGCTTTTATTGGAGCAGTCGATTTTATTGAAGCTATTGTTTCTATAGGTTCTATTGGAGCTACTCCTTCTATATTTTCAATTTCTTCTAGTATTGCATTTGTATCACTGCCAACATTTTCTATTTCTACTTGTTCTGGAGTTGATTCTGCAATTTTTCTAACTTCAGTACTTTTTCTAATAGCTGATGGGATTATAACTGGACCTGTTGGTTGTCTTGAATGGCTATCTACAATTTTAGAAACATTTATTGTATTTTTCTTTACTTCTTCTTTTTGAGGAGTTCCTACACTATAAGTCATTATTGATTGATATTTAGGTGATTCTGCTTCTAGTACTGCTTTTACCTCCATTGGCAAAAATTTTATTATTATTTTTAATTGCTCATCACTATATTGTTCTGCAATACTGTTGAAACTATCAACATATTTACTTTCATTTCTTCCTAATTTTCTATAATGGTCTAAAATGTTTTGAATTTCCACTTCACTTACATTTTTTTCATCTTCACGCTCATATTCACCTTGATCAATTTTGTAATATATTTTAGCTTCTTTCTTTGTCCTTGGTTTATTTAATAAACTACATACATTTTCAATTGTTCTATCATTTCCAATTAAAGCATCATATACACCTATTGAAAATAATTTTACTAACAAATTGTCTGATTTTTCTCTTCTTTCTGAACATATTACAACTATTGGAATATCTCTTCCTTCTCTATCAATTGCTTCATCACTTATACCATCCAATTTTTCAAAAATAAATTTGTCTATTGTATCATAGTTGTTATTGGTAAATGGCTCTAAATCTTCACTTATTACTATTCTATCATAGGTTTGATTTCTTTGTAATTCTTTTATTATAGCATTAAAGTAATAAACATTTTTTGATGATATTACTTCTTTATATTCTGTTTGATACACTTTAAATATTTTCTCTGCTATATCCTCTGTACTAACTGCAAATAAAACTTTCATTTGTTTTTAACTCCTTCCAAATTTTACTACAACAACAAATATGAATGGCAGTACTTGACATATAATAAGTATTGTCACAAATGCTATTACAGCAAAAAATCCTTTGTATCTTGTGCCTATATTTCTAATTCCTATTACATACTGATATATAGCACCAATTGATATTCCTAAGAAACATAGTGGTATGCTAAAAAATCTAACTTTATTTAATATATAAGCTGTAAATCCGTATGTTTCATCACCATAAGCTTCTACATAATCATCTAATTCTTTTAATGATTTTTCTTTTATCTCAATTAATTTACTTCCTGTTTTTGATTTTAACACATCTTCTCCACTAGATGCATAAACTTTATAAGAAATAATCATAGTTAAAACGCACATTACTACTAATAAAGCAATTATCACCTTTTTCATATTTTTTCTCCTTATATTTCCACTTATTTAAATATTGCAAAAAATTTCTTTGAAATTTGTACATTTTCCATACTTATAAAATTGATATAAATATCATACACTACAATTTAAAAAATATCAAGTTTTTTTTATAATTTATTTAATTTATTTATTATTTCCGTAACTATTGATAGAATTTACAACTATTATCTATTATAAATTTCAATAGTTCGACATTAAGTCTAAGAGAAATATCTTTTGAGAAACATGATTTTTGTTGAAATTTTATTGTTTTTTTGTCACATTTTAATATAATTAATTAATTTTTAATTATAATTTAAGAAAATGTAGCTTTCCAGTTTTCTATACTTATCTTCATATACAATATAACTAACGTCAAATATTTTTATAGAATAAGTGTGATATAATGTTTCGAAATAAAAAATATATAGATTTGTATATAGTAAACATATAAAATCTAATAAAACTCTTGACATTTTTTTCGATTTATTGTAATATATTATTGTTGTTTAATAAATCACTAAGAAGAAGTCGTCCACTTCTCACCTTATCTTATGGAAAAAGGTTGTGTTATATCATTGAATATTATGTGGATTGGCTTGTCTTATGACAGGCTTTTTTATATAACTTAGAAGACAAGCTTTTCTAGTGTTTATAAAATGCTATAACCACAAATATTTTGTGATTTTCTCATTACAATTTGGGACTTAAATTGGCAAAAACAAAGAAAATTTATCTATCTTTGTTTTAACATAAAACATATGGAGGTGTTTTTTATAAAACAAGAATTACTAATTAATGAACAGATTCGATTTAGTGAGGTTCAAGTTATTTCTGATGATGGTGAAAAACTTGGTGTAATGAAAACAAGTGTTGCTTTGGATTTAGCAAGTTCAAAGGATTTAGATTTAGTTTTAGTTGCACCAAATAATAAACCAGCAGTTTGCAAAATAATGAATTATGGAAAGTATAAGTTTGAACAAGCTAAAAAAGAGAAAGAAGCTAAGAAAAAACAAAGAACTTTTGAAATTAAGGAAATACGTATTACACCAAATACTGAAGAACACGATTTTAATTTTAAATGCAAAAATGCGAAGAAATTTATTGAAGAAGGCTCTAAAGTTAAAATTACAGTTCGCTTCCGTGGAAGAGAATTGAATTATGTTAAACTTGGCGAGAATATTTTAAATAAATTTATTGAAGAACTTTCTGATGTATCTGTTCCTGAAAAAAAGCCTTTATTAGAGGGGAAGAATATGTTTATAATTTTACAACCCAAATAAATTGCATAATCTTAGACTAAAACTATTTTACTTACTTAAAAAGGGATTAATTTTCCTAAAAATTATATTTTAGAAGGAGTGAATTTACATGGCAAAATTAAAAACAAACAAAGCAGCAGCAAAAAGATATCATTATACAGCTACTGGTAAAGTTAAAAGAACAAAATCTAACAGAAGACATCTTTTAGCCAATAAGACTACAAGACAAAAAAAATCAGGTAAAATTCAAAACGCTTACGCAGATAAAACTTGCGTTAAGGGTATTAAGAAAATGTTACCTTTTGGAAATTAAAATTGAAAAATGTAAGAGAATTTCATCATCATTAGATGATTTATAAGGAGGAATTTAAAATGGCAAGAGTTAAAACTGCGATTATCACTCGTAAAAAACATAAAAAAGTATTGAAAAGAGCTAAAGGATATTATGGAGCAAAGCATTATAGATTTAGAAATGCTAAACAAGCTGTTATGAAATCTTGTATGTATGCTTATGTTGGAAGAAAAGATAAAAAGAGTAATTTTAGAAAATTATGGATTACAAGAATTAATGCTGCTGCAAGAATGAATGGTTTAACATATAGCAAATTAATCTCAGGATTAAAAAAAGCTAATGTTGAAATTAATAGAAAAATGCTTGCTGAGTTAGCTGTTACAGATGCTTATGCTTTTACAAAATTGGCAGAAATCGCAAAAAATGCATAGTTTAATATTAGAAAATGAGACTGTTATTATTTCCACATTTGTGAGAATAATAATAGTCTCATTTTAAGTTTCTGTTTCATATTATATATCATATAAATATTAGGAGATTTCTTATGAGTTCTTGTGAATTGGTTACTTTGATTTCAACTTTATCTTGCCTAATTGCTGATAATTCTACTGATGATGAATTATCTATTCTTTCTGCTGTTTTTACTCAGCTTGGTGATTCTCTTACCACCATTCTTGCTTGTAGGAGTAGTACTACACCTAATTCCTAAAAAACTTTTTAAATTAGAATGCCAGATTTTATAAAATATACTATTATAAAGTTATATTAAGCAATGTAGCTTAGTTCAGGTTGTGTACATTATTTGCCAGTAGTGTAACCGTAAATACTCTACTTTTTTGTACCTAAGCTAGCCTCATATATAAATTTGTGTTTGTGGGTAGGATTATATGTTTTTGAATTTATACAAAATTATAAATATACATTGTAGGGGCGATTATTAATCGCCCGCCCTTCGAAGAACATGCTTAGGAATATAAGATTTTTAGCAAGCCTTTGCTAGAACGGGCGATTGCTAATCGCCCCTACATTTTCTCTACAATTTTAAATTTACCTAAAAATTTATCATCCCCACAAACACAAATTTATAGTGGATTATTCTTGAAAGTAATTACTAGTTTCTTTTAGTCCATTAAATTCTATTTGTCTTAATACTTCATATGCTATTATTGCTACTGAGTTTGATAGATTTAATGACCTTAAAGTATCTCTCATTGGTATTCTTATTGCTTTTTCTATGTATCTTTGTATTAAGTCTTCTGGTAATCCTTTTGTTTCTTTACCAAATAATATGAATACTTCTTCCATCTTACTGTAGTCTACATCTGAATAGCATTTTTGGGATTTTGTGGATGCTAAAAACATGTTGCATTCTTCTAGCTTATATTTATTTAAAAATTCCTTTAATGATATGTGTTCTTCTATTTCTAATTTGTCCCAATAGTCTAGCCCTGCTCTTTTTAGATATTTGTCTGTTATTGAAAATCCTAATGGATATACTAAATGTAGTTTTGCTCCTATTGCTGCACAAGTTCTGGCTATATTGCCTGTGTTTTGTGGAATCTCTGGTTCTACCATTACGATGTTTATTTTCATGTATATCTTCCTTTCTGTGTTATATAAGCTCAATTCTATTTAAGCCCTTTTTAGTTTTATTTCTAATTTTAAGGGCACAGTGCACCGTGCCCCTACATTGTTATTAAATTTCTTATGTCTAGAATTTGTGAAAAATTTGCGAAATTATTTTCTAAGTTCAGCAGTAAATGCCTTATTTAATCCAACTATAATTTTTTCAATAATTGGATTTATTTCTTCGTCTGTTAAGGTTCTGTCATTTGCTCCAAATGTTAATGAATATGCTATGCTTCTTTTTCCATGTGGTAAGTTTTCTCCTTCATATACATCAAATACTTCACTTTTTATTAATAGTTTTCCTCCATTTGATTTTATAGTTTTTGCTATTTCTTCTGATGTTATATTTTTATCTACTACAATTGCTATGTCCTTTTTTACTTCTGGATATATAGATATTTCTTTAAATTTCATTTTTCCTGTTTTTTTTGCTAATAGCTTTTCTAAGTTGATTTCTAATACATATACTGGTTCTTTAGATATTGCTGGGTGTATTCTCCCAATAACCCCTACTATTTCCCCATTTACATTTATTTCTGCTACTTGACCTGGATGAAATTCTGTAATTTCTGTTTTTGGCATTACAAAACTGTATCTATTTTCATATCCTAAATAATCCAATACTTCTTCTGCTATCCCTTTTATTACATAAAAGTCTACATTCTTTTTATTTTCTATTCCTAAGTAGTATTCTCCTGTCATAAGTACTGAAAGTTTTAAGTCTTCTCCATATTTTTCTTCTTTTTTCCAGAATCCCTTTCCTATTTCAAATATGTTTATATCTTTTACATAGTGTGATTTGTTGTATTCATATATTTTATATAATGATGGTATTAGACTATATCTTAGAGTGCATCTTTCTTCTGTCAGTGGGGCTAATAGTTTTAATTCTTCAAATTTGTCGTTTGTAAATTTATGTGAATCTTTTTTGTTTATTAATATATATGGTAATGTGTCATTTAATCCTAATGCTATCATTTTATTTCTTATTTCTCTTTCTGTTTTGTCTACCGTTCCCATTTTCATTGATGTTACAGGTAATGTTCCTTTGATGTTGTCTACCCCATATATACGGCTTACTTCTTCTATTAAGTCTTCTTTTATTGATATATCTAGTCTTCTTTTTGGAACTGTAACTGTTATTTTTTCTCCATTTTTGTTTGCTGTAAATCCTAATCTTTCACATACTTTTATTATTTGTTCGTCTGATATCTTTGCTCCTAAAACATCGTTTATATTTTTAGAAGTAATGTCAATATTTTTATTGTGTTTTTCTGATTTATCATATATTACTGTACCTGTTTGGATTTCTGCTCCTGCATATTGTTCTAATAGTTTTACTGATCTTTCCATTGCCATATATGTTCTATTTGGATCTATTCCTTTTTCAAAGCGATTACTGGCTTCGCTTCTTACTATTTTCTTTGAGGTCTTTCTTACTTTTACTCCATCAAATATTGCTGCTTCTATTATTACATTTGTTGTTACTTCTGTAATTTCTGTGTCAAATCCCCCCATAACTCCCGCAAGTCCTATTGATTTCTTTCCATCCGCTATTACTATATCGTCTTCATCTAGTGTTCTTTCTTGACCATCTAAAGTTTTTAGCTTTTCTCCACTATATCCCATTCTAACTTGTATTGTATCTCCTAATTTATCTGCATCGTAGAAGTGTAGTGGTTGACCAAGTTCTATCATTACATAATTACTAATGTCTACGACATTGTTTATTGGTCTTATTCCTACAGCTATTAGTCTGTTTTTTATAAAATCTGGACTTTCACCTATCTTCGCATTTAATGCTTTTCTTACTAAAAATAGCTCACAATTTTCTGTATCTACTTTTACATTAAAGCTTTTATTTATGTCTTCCCCTTTTTCATTATGAGATATGTCTATAGGTTTTACTTTTTTATCATATATTGCTCCTATCTCGTATGCCATTCCTAACATGCTTAATAAGTCTCCTCTATTTGCTGTAAGTTCAAAGTCTATGACCTCATCATCTAATCCCATATATTTTACTGGATCTGTTCCAACTACTGCATCTTCTCCTAAAATATGTATTCCATTTTTGTCTTCTTCTGATAGGAATTTTTTGTCTATTCCTATTTCATATAATGCACATATCATTCCATTTGATTCTTGACCTCTTATCATTCCTTTTTTTATTACTCCATCTGGGAGTTTTGCACCGTCTAATGCAACTATTACTTTTTTTCCTTGTTTTACATTTGGTGCTCCACATACTATATTTATTATTTCATTTCCTATGTCTACTTTACAACAGTGTAAATGGTCTGAGTCTGGATGTGGGATACATTCTATTACTTTTCCTATCACTAATTTTGTTGATGGAACAAGTTTTTCTGCACTATCATATTCATTTCCTACTTTTGTCATATCTTCTGCTAATTTCTTTAAATCAACATCAATATCTATATAGTCTTTTACGAAATTTGTACTTAATTTCATCTTTTTCTTTTCCTTTCTTGTATATATCTATTTTTCGAACCTATCGAATTGTTGTAGAAATCTCACATCGTTAGTATATAAATATCTCACATCTGTAATTCCATATTTAAACATAGCTAAACGATCTATCCCAGTTCCAAATGCAAATCCGCCATATTTTTCTGGGTCATATCCATTCATTTTTAATACATTTGGATGAACTATTCCTGCTCCTAAAAGTTCTATCCATCCTGTTTGTTTACATAGGTTACAACCTTTTCCTCCACATTTAAAACATGAAACATCTACCTCATAAGATGGCTCTGTAAATGGGAAATAACTTGGTCTAAATCTTAGTTCTGTCTTTTCTCCTAACATTTTTTTCATGAATATTTCAAGTGTTCCTTTTAAATCTGATAATGAAACATTTTTGTCTTTTTCATTTATTACTAAACCTTCTACTTGATAAAATTGATGTGAGTGTGTTGCATCATCTTCTCTTCGATATGTTTTTCCTGTACATATCATTCTTATTGGCTTGTTTCCTCCATAGTCTAACATTGTTCTTGCTTGAACTGCTGAGGTTTGTGTTCTTAGTAGATATTCATTTGTTATATAGAAGCTGTCTTGCATATCTCTCGCTGGATGACCTTTTGGTAGGTTTAATCTTTCAAAACAAAATTCGTCTGTTTCTAATTCTGGTCCTGAGATTACATCATATCCCATTGATACAAATAAGTCTTGTATCTCTTCTATTACTCTATTTATAGGATGTTTGCTTCCTCTTGTGACTTTTGTTGCTGGAAGGGTTACATCTATTTTCTCTTTTTCGAGTTTCTTATTTAGTTCCTTTTGCTTTAGTTCCTTTTCTTTTATTTCAATTGCTTCTACTATTGAATCTCTAATTTCATTTACTATACTTCCTAGTTTTGGTCTTTCTTCTGGTGATAGTTTTCCCATTCCTTTAAGTATTTCTGTCAGTTCTCCCTTTTTACCTAAATATTTAACTTTTAAATCATTTAACCCTTGAGTTATATCAATTCTATCAATTTGCTCTTTGGCTTCTTTATAAATTTGTTCTAATCTATCTCTCATTTTTCTGTTCCCTTCTTTCATAATTCATTTAGCATTTTTCTAAATGACAGTCCAGTTGCAATGAACGAATTTTATTACACAAAATTCTTACTCAAATCCATACCTACGCTGATATTTTTTCATGTTTATGTCTTATATTAAATTTGTATCATAACAATTATTTTATTATATTTATCGCATCTTCTATAGTTAATATTTGCTGTTCTCCTGTTGTCATGTCTTTTAATGTGACTTTATTATTTGCTATTTCGTCATCTCCAATTACTATTGCAAATGGTATTTTTAATTTATCTGCATATTTAAATTTAGATTTTATTTTTTTGTCTTCTAAATATATTTCTGTATTTATCTTTTCTTCTCTTAATTTTGCAGTAATTTCCATACATTTTTCTAAATTGTCTGACATTGGAAGTACTAAGACTTTTGATATTGATGTTTTTGCTGATTTTATTAGTCCTTCTTTTCTTGCTTGATAGAAGAATCTTGTAAGTCCGATTGATATTCCTACTCCTGGAAGTTTTTTGTCTGTGTAATATTCTGCTAAGTTTTCATATCTTCCTCCTGAACATACACTTCCTAGTTTTTTGTAATCGTCTAAAAATGTTTCATATACTGTTCCTGTATAATAGTCTAATCCTCTTGCTATTGTTAAGTCTATTACAAATTTTTCCTCTGGAATTCCACATACTTTTATTAATTTTGTTACTTGCTCCAGTTCATTTAATCCTATATTAAATATTTCTGATTTTATTCCTAGTTGTTTTAAGGTTTGTATTTTATCTGTGTTTGTTCCTGAAATTCTTATAAAGTTCATTATTGTTTCTATTTCTTTTTTTGCTATTCCTAGTTGTGATAGTTCTTCTTGTACTTTTTCTGCTCCAATTTTTTCTATTTTATCTATTATTCTTAGTATATCTGTTGATTTATCTGTGCTTCCTATTTCATCAAATATTCCATTTAGTATTTTTCTATTATTTATATGTATTGTAAATCTTTCAAATCCTAGTTCTTTAAAAGTTGTATATATTATACTTGGAATTTCTGCATCATGTATAATACTAAGTTCTCCATCTCCAATTATATCAACATCACATTGGTAAAATTCACGGTATCTTCCTGCTTGTGCTTTTTCTCCTCTATATACTTTTCCTATTTGATATCTTTTAAAAGGGAAACTAAGTTCTCCATAATATTCTGATACATATTTTGCAAGTGGAACTGTTAAGTCAAATCTTAATGCCAAGTCATTTTCTCCTTTATTAAATCGATATATTTGCTTTTCTGTTTCTCCTCCAGCTTTTGCAAGTAATACTTCTGCATCTTCTATTATAGGAGTATCTAATGGCAAAAAACCAAATCGTTCATATGATTTTTGTATTTTCTCCTTTATATCATTAAAAACTATTTGCTCATTAGGCAATAGCTCCATAAATCCTGGCAATGTTCTTGGTTGTACTTTTTCCATATAGTTTCCTCCATATCTAAATTCCTCTATAATTATCTTCTATATAAATATCAATAATAATTTTATGTAGAAGATAAATAATATTTAATATAATAGCACATATTTACAATAAATTCAATATGATTACTACATAAAATTAATGTTTGTTTTTTGCACATTTTTTAATATCCCCAGTGTGTGTGGACTTTCACCGATTAGCTAAACGACATGCCTGTCGTACCATGCGAAAAGGAGACTAAATTAGTCTCCTTTCGCTTGAATGCAATGCCAATTATCATACATCCCTCTCAGCTTGTGAAGCTGCTCCAGTGATTCTGTAATCTGTTCAACTGACATGTCCGAGAGCAGTTCCCAGAGTTCTTTTTCCTCTGGAACAGGGCAACCGTCCTCAATTGCTTCGAACAGTATCCTTACTAACATTCTCTTTTTCCTATCCTCATCAAAAATATAGTTCCAATGATTATTGTTTCTAGTTATTACCCTACTCATGCACAGGACAAGTGTAAACATTACAAACATTATAAGTAACACAGAGAAGTACATTGCTGTTTTAATGTCATTATTCTGAGATGGCATTCCTTTCCGTTGCATCTCCTGAGCCAATTGCAACGACTCAGCCATGATTAGAGTCATCCTTATGACCCCAATGCAAAGCATTGTTAATAAAGCGACTACAAAAATCACCTGGCTTTTGAATAAATTTACAATTTTCTTCATCATAAAGATTCCTCCTTAACTCTCGGGTCTAGTATGTGAGGTACATCTCACATACTAGACTCTATTTTCCTAATTTTGTTTCATTTTATATTTTACCACTTTTTTGCTAATAATGCAAATTTTTAAATCTCTATTCTTCCACGAAATTTTTTATTTATCATTTCTTTTAATTTCTCATTTTCTTTTTTCTCTAAATTAGGGTCTTGTTTAGTTATTTTATTTGCTAATGATTGCACTTGTTTTAATATATCTATATCTTCAAATAAATTTGCTACTTTAAATTCTGGCAAACCATGTTGTTTTGTTCCAAAGAAATCTCCTGTTCCTCTTAGTTCTAAGTCTTTTTCTGATATTACAAAGCCATCGTTTGTGTCTTGCATAACTTTCATTCTTTGTAATATTGTGCTTGAGTGCCCTTGATATTTTAGTATACAATATGATTGATATTCTCCCCTTCCTACTCTTCCTCTTAATTGGTGCAATGTTGCAAGCCCAAATCTTTCTGCATTTTGTATTACCATTATACTTGCATTTGGAACATTTACACCTACTTCTATTACTGTTGTTGATATTAATATATCTATTTTTCCTTCTTTGAATTCTTGCATTATTTGGTCTTTTTCTTTTTGTTTCATTTTTCCATACATGTATTCAACTCTGAATTCCGTAAATACTTGATTTTTATATATTTCTACCATTTCCATTACTGATTTTGCGTTTATTTCTTCATTTTCTTCTACTAATGGACATACTAAATAACATTGTCTTCCTTCTTTTATTTGTTTTTTTATAAAGTTATTTATTCTTTCTTCCATCCCTTTTGTTACTGCATATGTTTCTATTTTTTTTCTGTCTGGAGGCAATTCGTCTATTGACGATATGTCTAAGTCTCCATATAAAATTAGTCCTAATGTTCTTGGTATTGGTGTTGCTGTCATAACTAATGTGTCCACATTTTCTCCCTTTGCTGAAATTACACTTCTTTGGTTTACTCCAAATCTGTGTTGCTCGTCTGTTACAACTAGTCCTAAATTTCTGAATACTATATTTTCTTCTAATATTGAATGTGTACCTACTAGTACATCTATTTCTCCTGTTTTTAGTCTTTCTATTACTTCTTCTTTTTTCTTTTTCGTCATATTGCTAATTAATAGTCCACATTTAATTCCAAATGGCTCTAATATATTTGTAAAGCTTTCTAAGTGTTGTGTTGCAAGTATTGATGTTGGTGCCATTATTGCCATTTGATATCCTGATTTTACCGCTTTATATGCTGATATTATTGCTACAATTGTTTTTCCTGAACCTACATCCCCTTGTAGTAGTCTATTCATTATTTTATTTGATTCCATGTCTTTGTCTATCTCTTCTAAAACTCTTAGTTGTGCTTTTGTTAATTTAAATGGTAGTGTATTTATTATGTCTGACATTTTTACATTTTTATCAAATTGAATTCCATTATTGCTTTCTATTGTCTTATTTTTTAAATTATTTAATAATAATTGCATTGTTAGTAATTCTTCAAATGCAAGCCTTTGTTTTGCATATTTAAATTCTTCAAAGTTTTTTGGAAAATGTATCTTATTTGTTGCTTCATTTACTCCCATTAATTTATATTCTTTTAATATGTTTTCTGGTATTATTTCTTCTAGTTGTCCATTAACCATTTTTATTCCATTTTCTATTATTTGCCTTAATACATTTTGTGATAGTTTATATGTTGATGGATAAATTGGAATAATTTTGCCTGTATTTTTAGTTTCGTTCTCAGTGTCAAATACAGGTGAATTCATAGTCACTGTTCCTGTCTTTTTGCTTACTCTACCATAAAAGCTGTACCATTTCCCTCCTATAAATTTATCTTTTAAGTATTGTTGGTTATACCATACTATTTCCATTGTTCCTGTTTCATCTCTTACTAGTAGTTTACAAATTTTCATGTTCTTTTTTGCATTTATTACATGAAATCTTGATGCTGGTATTGCTCTTATTAATGCTTCTTCTCCATCTTGTAATTCCTCTATTTTTCTGGGTTTACCTCTATCTTCATAGTCCCTAGGATAATATGTAATTAAATCTTCTAATGTATATATTCCTAAATTATTTAACAATTTTACTTTTGCTGGTCCTACTCCTTTTATATATTGTACATCTTGATTTAATTCCATTTTTTCTCCTCTCATGTTTTATTTTATATTATTTTTATCATATTTTTGGTCTTTTGTAAATCGTTTGTTTGTATAAAATTGTAACATTTTTGTGATAAAAATCGTAGAGATATTGTATGTGCACCCTTCGGGCGTCCGCTAAAGATTAAAAACAAAACATGAAAAGTGGCTTTGCCACCTTTTCTTTTGCCAATTTAAGTTTCCGAATGTAAATGAGGAAATCTTAAAGGCAATAGTGATTATAGCCTTTTATATACTAGTAAAGTTTATTATCTATTGTTAAATATATACTTGTTGATAAAACTTTCCTAGTATATAAAAAAGTTTCTGAGAATATTAAAAGTAGCTGTGCAAGCAGCTACTAGTCTCTTTTGATTATCTGGTAAATCATATATACTGATTCACCATTATATCTAACCTGTTTGATTGATTTTTCCCCCTTTGGATACCAACCTTTATTGATTTTTTTTGTAAGCTTTTTTTGAAATTTATTATTAGCATCATTAGAATCTTCACCAGTCGCAACTACTAAATCAATTTTCCGTCTTTCCATTTGTTTTTCTCCTTTTCATTTTTATAATAAACGAATTTTTCCCATCTTGCACTGGGCTTTACTATGTTGACGCTCCGCCAACCTTATTTATATTATACCAAATTTATATGCAAAAATCAAGCTTATGTAAACTCTTCTGTACTCAATAAACGGACGCCTGAAGGGTGCCCCTACATTCGTTTGCAATATTTTACAAAAAAATAACCCTAGAACATTACCAAGGTTATTTTCTATATATTCCATTCTTTTACACATTTACCATGTCTTTTCCAAAATCTAGTTAAATTGCTCATCTTATTCGCAATTTATCATGATTTGGACATTTCATGTTTTTTATAAAATCTAGTTAAATTGCTCATCTTATTCGCAATTTATCACAATTTGGACATTTCATGTTTTTTATTAAATTTAGTTAAATTGCTCATCTTATTCACAATTTATCATGATTTTTATAATTAAACATTTACCATGTCTTTTAATGCTTTTCCAGCTTTGAATGCTGGTGCTTTTGATGCTGGTATTTTTATTTCTTCTTTTGTTCTTGGGTTTCTTCCTTTTCTAGCTGCTTTTTTTCTTGTTTCGAAAGACCCGAATCCAACTAATTGTACTTTATCTCCTTTTACTAGTGCTTCTGTTACTGTTTCAATGAAAGCGTTTAAGTTAGCTTCTGCACTTTTTTTTGTTTCTCCTGTTTTTGCAGCCATTGCTGCGATTAATTCTGATTTGTTCATTTTTAATTACCTCCTATTTTTAGTAGATGTAGTGTTTTCATCTACTCTAAGAACATTATTCGTCAATTTTATACAAAATCCTTCTTTTTTTATATTTATTTTTGCTTTTTTTCTTGCAGTTACTTGCTTTTTTTGCATTTTTTGGCTTTTTAGCATTATTTTTGTATTATTTACAGTGCTTCCCTTTTCCATATATGCCAACTGTTTCAAGAATTTTTAATAATTTTGTTCCATATGGTATCATTTTTATTTCTTCTTTGTCTAAAATTTTTAAAACTAGTAAGGATAATGTATATATTATTATTGCTACTATTATTGCTATTATTGTTGCTATTCTTGTAGAAATTATACCTTGAATTAATAAATATATGTAATATGAACATATTCCCATTATTATTGTGGCAATTAATGGCTTTATTACACATTTTATAAATTTCATGTCTAATTTTATTGTTTTTACTAAAACTATATAACTTAAAGCAAATGCTACTATATTATTTACTATTGAACCTATTGCTGCTCCATAAACTCCTATTTCTGGATTTTCTATCAACCAAATATTAATCATTAGTTTTATAATTAATCCTATTGCTGATGTAATTGCTGGTGTCATTATTTCACCTAATCCTTGTAATGCACCATTTATTGTTTGTGCTAATACTGAAAATATAATTGTTATTGCACTTATTTGTAGTAATAAACTACCATTTGTGGCTTTTGGAAATAATAATTCTAATATTGGCCCCGCAAATATCATCATTCCTACTGTACATGGTAATCCAATTAATATTGATACTAATATTGAAAAAGATATTCTTTTGCTTGCACTTTCTTTATCTCCTTTTGCTATTGATGATGCTATTGATGGGACTAATGCTGTTGCAAATGCTATATTAAATGATAATGGTAGTGTTATTAGTGTGTCTACTTTTCCACTTAATATTCCATATTGTGATTTTGCTTGTGCTTCTGTTAAGAATTTTTTTAATCCTCTTACAACTGTTATTGAATCTATATTTTTATTTAATGTAGACATTATTGCACTTAATGTAATTGGTGTTGATACAAATAATATTTTTTTTACTACTTTTTTTAAACTTTCACGCTTATAGTTTACTGAGTTCTTTATTTCCATTGCTATATTTCTTTTGTATATTTTGTAGTATAGTGTCAAGTATCCAAAGCTTAATAATACTGATAATGTTGTGGCTAAGTTCGCTCCTGCTGACATTAATGTTGTATTTAAGTTTGTACTTATTCCTACTATTTCTACTACAATTACTGTAAGTACTGTTTTAAATACTTGCTCTAATGTTTGTGATTTTGCTGTTACAGATATTTTTTCTCTTCCATTGAAATATCCCCTTAGTACTGATGCAATTGTGACAAAGAATATTGCTGGTGATAATGATACTAATGTCATTTCCGCTTCTGGTATTTGTAAAATTGCATTTGATATATACCCTGCTCCTACAAATAATACCATTGTTGCAATAAATCCTATTATTCCAAATGTTAATAATGCAATTTTAAATATTCTGTGTGCTCCTTTACTATCTCCAATTGCAACTTTTTCAGATACTAGTTTTGATATCGCATTTGGTACTCCTATTGATGATATAGTTAGTAATAATGCATAAATCTGATATCCACTACTATATATTGCATTTCCTGTGTCTCCAAATCCTTCTTTATTAGTAAGATATATTTTATATACTAAGCCTAACAGTTTTATTACTAGCTGTGAAATCATTAATACCAATACACTTTGCATAAAGCCTTCTTTTTTTATTCTCTTTTTTCTTTTAGTTTGCCCCATTCCTTTTTCCTTTCGTTTTATTAGTCCTGCTATATATTATATTATTAAGTTTATATTTTATCAATGATTTTAATTTTATTTTTAATATATTGTAGCTGTGTATATTTTTTTACATACAAATTGGGGTTTGTTGGTAGGATTATATGTTTTTGAATTTATACAAAATTATAAATATACGTTGTAGGGGCGATTATTAATCGCCCGCCCTTCGAAGAACATGCTTAAGAATATAAGATTTTTAGCAAGCCTTTGCTAGAACAGGAGATTGCTAATCGCTCCTACATTTCCTCTACAATTTTAAATCTATCTAAAAATTTATCCTCCCCACAAACACAAATTTTTATGTTAGGATAGCTGTGAGTTGTAACCAGATGGTAACGTACATACAGTTTTTTTGTGGAAAAGACTTGTTTTTTTACTAATTTTATGGGATAATATATAAAGCATTATTATGTGAAAGTGGTGAGATTATTGATAAAATATTTAGATAAATTTTTGAGCATTTTGAAAACTGATAGAAATACTTTTTTTACATATTTATTAACATTGTTTACAATTTATATAGTAATAGATAGACTTGTGGAAATGATTTTTATGTTTCTAACTGGTTTATCTGTATCTTATTGGGGACCTATTGCATATACTTTTGCACTTGCTTGCCCTATATTTGCTTGTTTGTTTTCTTTTGCTTCTAAATTTGCAAAAGATACTACTAAAAAGTTTACTTTTCTTGTTTTATATTTTATAGCTGTATATATTATAGCTGTTTCGATGTTTGTACAATGGTTTAATCAAACTGGTTGGTTGTTATTACTATCTGTACCTAACTATGCTGAAATAGTTACAGAGTTTTACTCTGAAGTAAAAAGGGCTTTTTGTGCTGTGTCAATTTATTTGCCTATAACTACTGTATCTGCTTTGATTTGGTTCATACATACTGATATAGGTGATACATATACAGAGTATCAGTCTATTATGGATTATCCTGGACTTGATATTTCTAAGAAACCTCCAAAACTTGGTCCTTATAGCTACGAGATAAGCTTTGGTACTGATTATGAAACTGGTAGTGCTGCTAAAATATGTGAAGCTCGTAGATTTGAACCTACTTTTGTGTGTGGTGTGTCTGGTTCGGGAAAAACTTCCCTTATTTTTGAACCTATGATTGCTCACGATATTAAGAAAAAGTTTTTCTTTAAAGAGGCTTCTAAACAATTAGGGCATACTGCATTAAAGACTGGACTTGCTTCCTTAAGTTGCCCTTATGATAATGATTATATAAATAAAAACTTTTCTTTGAATATGCTTACTGTTAAAGAAGGTAAAGAAAAATTATATAAGGCTTATATGCATAAAATGTTATTAAGTGATAAGTCTTTAGTTTATAGGGATTTAGGAATAACCTCTATAGCTCCTGATTTTGAGACTATTTCTCATATGATGGATGTTGCAGATAATTTTAATATTCCTTATACTTTAATTGACCCTTCTAGTTCGTCTTCTATTGGTCTTAATCCTTTTGCATATGGTAGACCTGAAGTTGTTGGTGTTGTTATTTCTGCTATTATTTCTAATATGTACTTTACACAAAAACCAACACATGAAGAAGCATATCACCAAAATGCCGCTTTACAAGCTGTTGAAAATTTATCAATTATTTTAAGTGAAATGTATCCAAGATTACACGATGGTTTACTTCCTAATTTGGAAGATATGCTTGATATGTTTAATAATTTTGAATTAATTATAGATATGTGTAAAGTAATGGAAAAAGATTCCGAACTTGCTACTAAATATAAATTACAGATTAATTATTTTAAAAAGTATTTTACGCCTGGTGATTTTTTACGCCAAACAGAGGAATCAATATATTCTGCTATTACTCAATTAGATTTATTATTACGTATGTCTGGTCTTAGACGTATATTGTGTAATAGAACTAACAATATTGATTTTAATAAAGCTCTTGCAAATGGAGAGATAATATTTGTCTGTACAAGACGTGGAGATTTAGGTCGTATGCTTCATAAAGCCTTTGGTCTATTCTTTATACTTTCAATGCAACATGCTGTATTAAAAAGACCTGGAAATGAAAATACTCGTATTCCAAATTTCTTATATATTGATGAATTTGCTGATTTCGTTTGTAATAATACTTTACCTTTATTTACAATGTATAGAAAGTATAGAGTTGGAACAGTAATTTCTACTCAAAATATTGCTCAATTAGATGTTACTGAAAGTGCACAAAAGACTATTATTGCTAATTGTATTACTAAATTTGTATTTGGTAATAATAGCCCTCAAGATAATGAATGGTGGTCAAAAGAAATGGGGTATAGAAAATTATGGAAATTTACTCAAGATGTTCATATTGGAGGTCCTGGTGATATTTCTAATGGTGGTAACTTTAAAGGTCCTAGCTGGGATTGGTCTCCTTGGTTTAAACCTGAAGCAATCCAAAATTTTAAGTTTAAAATTTGTGCATTTAAGACTAAGGATGCAGGAGGAAAGTTCTATGCTGCTAAGTTAACCCTAAATTTCCTTTCCTCTGAATATAAAGAGTCTCATTCTCCAAAGATATTTGACTTTAATAGATATAATAATGGCTCTTCAACAAAGATTGCATATGATAATTCTGATGGTAAGTTTGGTGGATTAAAAAATTCTTCTGATGACGATAATCCAATTCAGACTGATTCAAATTTCTTATTCAATAATGGTGATTCAATTGTTTTTGATATTAATAAAAAAAATGACGATAAGACATAAAAAATGAATTTTAAGAATTGCTAAGTTGTAGTAACTGCAAAGCAATTATCTTCTATGGAAAGTTATGCCACTGGCTTGTGACTTTCCTAGAATAAAAAAAATTTCCCCTATATGGGGAATTTTTTTATATATCTAATAGCTTTAGTTCTACATCTACCATTTTATATTTATTTGTTTCAGCATCTAGTTTGAATTCTACTAAAGTGTCTGCTAAACTTTCTTTATTTTGTTTTAAGTCTGTTGTGAAGTATAGTTTTATTTTTGGAATCTCTAATCCCTTCATAACAATGTTTTTGTAAGTTTCTACTATATGTTTTTCATCTTCACAGTTTATTATTAATTGTGGTAATGAATCATATCCTGAGTCTCCTATAACAAAATTATTGTAAAAGTCTGCATAAAATTTCATTTTGTCCTCTAATTTTTTCTCCCAGTCATCTTCTCTTCTTATTACTTCAAATACGAATATTATTGATTTTCCGTTTTTCGTAAGTTTAACGCTTCCTCCTGTTGCTCTAAAAGTTTTCCCTAATGTTTTTGCTGTTATTGATGGCTTTACTGTGTATTCATCAAATGCTTTTACTTTTCTTAAGTATGCTAATAGTATTTGATTTCCTGCTAATCTCTTTTTTATCATTCCTACTGGTTTTGTATTATCACTTGGTTGCCATTTACATTCTATTCCTCTTGATGTTAATAAGTATTTTCCCATTTTTTCTAAACAATAAACTCTATATGTTCCTTTTCCTTCTTCCAGTGATGAAAAATAATATCTTGTTAACATTTTAGATTTAACCATTTGTTCTAATTTATTATTTAGTTTATCTTGTGAAACATATTTTACTCCTTTTCTATCTAATATCTGACATAGTTGTCTTGATGTTATAAATTCAAATTCATTTAGAATTTCTAGTATTGAAAAGTGCAACTCATTTATATGTCCTAAGTTTATCTTGTTTATTATTTGTTGCATTGATACATACCCATCTTTTCCATCAAATGTTTTTATTTCTCCTTTTTTTACAGCAAAAGGTGAGACTGTTGCTTCTATTTGGCTATCTTCTACCATTTTTATTTCCTCCTATCAAATGAATATAGTCTAATTCATTTTTTTCTACATTTCTATTATACACGTGTTTATTGAATTTTTCAATAGAATTTATTATATTTATTTTCTTAACAGATAAAAGGTATGCAGTTATAACTGTGCATACCTCTTTTACATTGACTCATTTCATTCTATTTTTTCCTAATTTCTATTCCTGTGATATATCCTTCTTCATCTACTGATGTTCCTAAAACTTCATATTCAATTTCTTCTTTTATACTATTTATTGATGAATTAATTTCTTCTGCATTCGTTGTAATATTTAATAAAAATTTTCCATCTTCTACTATACTTACAGATACCTTATGAATTTCATTGGTTGAATTTCTTGTTGCTATTTGTTGTAATAATGTTTTCATTCCTGAACCTTTTTGTATTCCTGTATAATTCTTAAACATACTGTTAAATGTCTGTACTGATTGGTTTTGGGGTTGAGTTTTTACTCCTCCCATCATTAATGTATATATTTCTTGAATTAGTTTTGAATTTTGTGTCGCTTTTTGTACAAGTATAATTGCATTGTTTTGTACTTCTTTTAAGTATTGTTGTATTTCTGCTTGTTCTGCTGTTACTATATTTATTGAATTTTCATCTGTGTATTCTGTTTTTTCAATAGAACTTACATATCTTAAATTTGTGTCAATATTTAATGTTATATCTACATTATTGTTTCCTACTTGTATTGCTATTTGGATTGTATTATTTGATTTGCTTTCATTTTCTGTTTTTGTAATTTGTTCATTTGTTAATGTTGCTATAATTTTTACATTGTCTTGTACATCATTAATTTCTAGTTCTACTATTTTTTGTGTACCATTTGTTTTTAATTCTACTATTGCTGTATTCTCTCCTCCTGTAATTTTAACTTCTGTTTTGCTTTCTGATATTTTTGCATTTAAAATTTCTCCTTCTGTTGTTGATATTTTTAGATTGTCTTCTTCTTTTCCTAAAATTAAGTTTAATATATAAGTTTTATCTGAATAAATTTCTATGTTAAATCCATAAGTTTTGAACATTGTACAATATAACGAAACCTTCATAGTTATATCGTCATCCAGATACATTAATTTATATTTTAAATCATCTATTATTTCTTGTAAGTCTTCTTCTTCAAATGTTTTAATTACAGATTTCATCTTACTTATTATTATTTCTTTCGCTTCTGGATCTTCTTCTAGTTTCTTTAAGTATTTTCCAACTATTTCTGCAATTTGATTTTTGTCTAATGTAAAGTTTATATTGTCACATTGCTTTGTTTCCCCATCTACTATAATACTTGCCTTTTCTTCTTTTAACATATCATCTGTTATATATTCATCTAATATTCCTCTATATTTTCTCGCAAAATATGCTTTATCTGATTCTGTTAAGTATATTCCTGTTGTTTCTTTTTGGCAAATTCCCTCAAATATTTCAAATAATTCTGCAAATTCTGCATATTGATTATTTGTTTCTATTTCATTTTTTATAAATGTAACATATTTATCATTTAATTCTTTTGATTTTAATGATATTCTATCTTTGTTGTATTCTACATCTGCTGATATTTCTTCTACAATGTCTGCTAAATTTACACTTATTTTTTCATTTATTATATTATTTTTTATGTCTGCTTTAAGTGTATTTGTAATTTTAGTGTTATTTACTACATTTTCTACTTCTCCTAAGATTTCTTCTAATCCTGTTGTATCGCTTAATTCTATTTTGTTTACTTTTCCTGTAATTGTTGTTTCTGATTCAAATGGAGTTTTGTATAATTTATCTTGCTCTTTGAATTTTTCTTCTAAATCTGTTGTTGATATTTCGTTCCCTATATCTCTTATGCCTTTTACTTGTTTTTGTTTAGTTGTTATTGCTACTTTTCCTGTTATAACCATTCCTGCTGTTGTTCCCGCTAATGCTATAATTATTGTTAATACTATTGCTAATATAATTAGAATTTTCTTTTTACTTTTCATACTTTTCCCCTTTTTATTAATCTACATATATTTTATCATTTTCTTACTTTTATGCAATAGTTTTTTGTTAATTTGTTTCGAAATTTGTACTACCTGTACAATTTAGAACTATCCTAGTATATAATTTTGTGTTTTTTATCTCTGTCCCCAAAATTCATTTCTTTCTGTGTCTCATTTCTCAAAAATGGAAAAGGGATTTGACCCTTTTCCATTTTTTGATACTACACCGCTTCCTGATTTTCTACGTCTGTACTTGTTGTTTCGTTTTCTTCTTTTATTACTTCAAGACTTGAAATTGATACTTCATATGCTGTTCTGTCTTCTACTGTTCCATCTTCATATTTTTTTTGATATATTCTTGATTGTACTCTTCCTACCGCTTTTACTTGTGTACCAGTTTCTAAGGTGTCACAGAATCTTGCTGTCCTTCCCCACGCTATTGCTGGTATATAGTCTGATTTGTTATATGCTCTATTTACTGCTAATAATGCATCTGCAATTTCACGACCAAATGGTGTTTTTCTATATATTGGCTTTTTACATATATGACCTACTAATGTTACTTCGTTTGATACATTTAAATCTATGTCTTCATCTGTTTCTGCTCTTTCTTCTATTTCTTCTTCTGGAATTATATCTTTTGCAAATACTGTTAGTACTAGTCTGCTTTTTTCATTTTCATAACTATTGTATGATCTGAATTGACCTTTTACAACAATTTTTTTACCTATTTCTATTTGATTGTTATTTATTAGTCTTTCTGATACAGTTATTGGTATTAAATCAAATGTTTCACTTAAACGTGGTATTTCCATATCAAATATGTAAAAACTTTCTCCATAGATTTCATGACTGAATCTTTTTTCGCTCGCTACTTTTCCCACTAATACTAAGTGGTTATTATCTAAATAATTAGTATTCAATTTTTTTTCCTCCCTATTTTTTCTTTTTTTCTATTGTTTTTTTAATTTTATTCGTAGTACAATATTTATTATACAACTTTTTTTTACCTTTGTCTACATAATTTGTTAATTTTTCCAGTTTTTTTGACTAATTTTTCCGTATAGAAGCAGGATTGATGAGATTCCCATAAGATTATTTGTATTTATGCCTATATTTTCTTCAAAAATTCTTATTTTCATCTCTTGCTGTTCTACTTTTTTTCCATTTATGTCTTTTATGTTTCTTTGAATGCATAATAGTATGTCGTCTTCTACACTTGAGGCTGTTATTGTTGCTTTTGGATTAAATCCAAAGGTTATTACATTTAGTTCTACTTGTTCTTCAAATTCTAATTCTATTTCTATATCTGCATTTATAATAAGATATTTGGTGTTGTTTATTATTTTGTTTATTGTTTCTTTGTTCTCTTTTATTATATTATTGTTGTTTGCAATTAATACTGTTTCGAACTTGATATTTTTTAAATTTTCTACACTTTTTGAATTGATTATGATGATATTATTACTTTTATCTATTTTTTCGTCTAATACCATTTTTATTATTTTTTCACTCTTAGAATCTGATATAATCCCTATAAAAGCCATAAATAATTATTTCCTCCTTGAGGATAATTTATATATGAAAGTTTTTTTCAAATTTTTTCCTCTTTTCTATTATGTATTCTTTTTAATATTTTTATACTTATGTATTTTGTAATTTCTTCAAAGAACAGATATCCAGTTAGATTTGTTTTACATGTAGTCATCTACATATTTAATAATTCTTCTACCGTAATTATATTGTATTCTCTTTCTTTTAATGATTTTACAACTAATTTTACTTCTTCTATTATATTTTCTGAATTTGAGTTCATTGAAATTATACTTCCATTTGAAATTCTATTTTTGATATTATTCCATATGACATTGGCTTCTAACCCTTGATAATCTAATGTGTCTATATTGAATCCTATTACTGTATATCCTTTGTCTTTTGCTGCTTTTATTAAGTCTTCATTATATTTTCCATATGGACATTTAAATAGTTTTATCTTTTTCTTTAGTAATGTGTTTAGTTTGTTTCCTCCTTCTTCTATATTTTTAATTGCTTCATCATAGTTTAATTCACTCATATCTGTATATGTATTTGACATGTTTGCTATACAGTTTCCACTTTCGCTTATCTTTTTTGTTAATTCTGGATATTTCTTTACCCATTCTCCATATATGCAAAATGTCGCCTTTACAGAGTTTTGTTTTAATATTTCTATTATCTCTTCTACGTTTTTATCTTCTTCTAAACAGTTTATTGTAATTGCTATTTTCTTTTGTTCTGTTTCTACTTTGTTTATTGGCATATTTGTGTCCTCTATGGTGCTTGATGTTGTTAGTGTCTCCATATTATTTGCTTCTGATAATACCGCTGCTGTAAAAAATAGTACGACTACTGTACTTAGTACAATTAAATATGAATATATTTTGGGTCTATTAAATATAAAAAACATAAATTCTCCTCCTATTTGCACACGCATTATATCTATATGCTTTTAGATTTGAATTTATGCTTTTCACTATTTTTATTATTTATTTAGAAATTTCTTCTTTTAAACAGACACCTTTGAATGAGCAAATTTTGTTGCACAAAATTCCCTCACAAGTCCCCTAAAGTTAGCGCAATTAGGTGTTATTATTGTCAGTAGTATTTTCATTGCTTGAATCTGACACTGTATTACCTATCTCATTTGCTACATTGCCTATTTCATTTGCTGTATTGCCTATTTCATTTTCTATATTATTTAGTTCATTTGCTGAATTGTCTATTTCATTTGTGATAATATTTTCTGTTTCATTGTTTTTAGGTTCTCTTTCACCAATACTTAAAAATATTCCAAATGCTACTATTATTATTACTACTATTATCCCTACTACTAATTCTATTTTTGTCATTCCTTTTTCATCTTTTAACATATTCTTTTCTCCTTTTTATTGTTAGGGTTATGTCTCCTTGGTTACAGACGACTAATGGTCGCCCCATAATTCATTTTGTCCGTCCCTACATTTATTTTTTTTGTTTTGTTGTTCTTCCTTTTTTAGTTGTTGTTTTCTTTTTGGCTGTTTCTTTTTCTTCTGTCCCTGGCTTATTCCATGATATGTAATCACATTCCCCTTTTGCATTGTTTTCACATACATAAAATCTTCTTCCTCTTTTTGATTTTTTTACTATTACGTTTCCTCCGCATTTCGGACATTTTTCTTCTATTGTTTCAATTATTGGTTTTGCATTTTTACATTCAGGATATCCTGGACAAGCTAAAAATTTACCATATCTACCATATTTATATACCATCATTCTTCCACATTTATCACATGGTACATCTGATACTTCATCTTCTAATTTTACATGTTCTAGTTCTTTTTCTACTTTTTTTATTGTTTCTTCAAATGGTGTATAGAAATTCCTTATTATTTGTTTCCATTCTTCTTTTCCTTCTGCTACATTATCAAATTGATTTTCAATATTTGCTGTAAAGTCTACATTTATTACATCTCCAAAGTTTTCCATTAACAAGTTATTTACTATTTTTCCTAATTCTGTTGGTGCTAGTTGCTTTTTGTCCTTTTCTACATATCTTCTTTCTAATATCGTTGTTATTATTGGTGAATATGTACTTGGTCTTCCTATGTCCTTTTCTTCTAGTGCTTTTACTAAACTTGCTTCCGTGTATCTTGGTGGTGGTTCTGTAAAACTTTGTTTTGTGTCTATTTTTTCTGATTTTAATTCTTCTTTCTCAATTAGTTCTGGTAATTGCGTGTCTTTTTCTTCTTCCACATTATCTTTAGTTTCTACATATAATGTCATAAATCCCTTAAATTTAAGTTTTTGACCATTTGCTTTAAAGTTGTATTCATCTACTTGTATGTCAACTGACATTGTGTCAAAAACTGCAGCTGCCATTTGGCTTGCTATAAATCTATTATATATTAGCTGATATAGTTTGAATTGATCTTTTGTTAATGCTTCCTTTATCTCATTTGGATTTAATTCTACATATGTTGGTCTTATTGCTTCATGTGCATCTTGTGCTTCTGAACTTGTTTTGTAATATCTATTTTCATAATATTCTTTTCCATATCTTTTTTCGATTTCTTCTTTTGCTGCTGCTCTTGCCATTTCTGATATTCTTGTAGAGTCTGTTCTCATATATGTTATAAGTCCTATGCTTCCATGTCCTGGAATTGTTACACCTTCATATAACCCTTGCGCTACAGACATTGTCTTTTTTAAACTGAAACCTAGCTTTCTTGAGGCTTCTTGTTGCATTGTACTTGTAGTAAATGGTGGTGCCGCTACTCTCTTCTTTTCTGTTTTTTTAATAGAGTTGATTATAAATTTTTTGTCTTTTATATCTGCTAGAATTTTGTCAACTTCATCCTTGTTTGTTAATTCCATTTTTTTCGAGTTTTTCCCATAGAATTTCGCTTCAAATGTTTTTTTGCTTTTTGGATCTTTAAGCATCGCATATATGTTCCAGTATTCTTGTGGTATGAATTTTTCTATTTCTTCTTCTCTTTCTACTATTAGTTTTACTGCTACTGATTGTACTCTTCCTGCTGATAATCCTCTTTTTACCTTTTTCCATAGTACTGGACTCATTTTATAACCAACTATTCTATCTAGTACACGTCTTGCTTGCTGTGCATCAACTAAGTTTAAGTCTATTCTTCTAGGATTTTTTACTCCTTCTTGTACTGCTGTTTTAGTTATTTCATTAAATGTTACTCTACATATTGTGTCTTCTGGTATTCCTAATATGTATGCTAGGTGCCATGCAATTGCTTCACCCTCACGGTCAGGGTCTGTTGCAAGATATATTTTTTTTGCACCTTTTGCTTCTTTTTTCAGTGTTTTTATTAAGTCCCCTTTTCCCCTTATATTTATATATTCTGGTTCAAAGTCTTTTTCTATGTCTACTCCTAATTTCGATTTTGGAAGATTTCTAACATGTCCCATTGATGCAATTACTTTTGTGCTTCCACCTAAAAATTTTTTGATGGTATTTGCTTTTGCTGGAGACTCAACTATTATTAATCTATCAGCCATTTTTTATCTCATTCCCTCCTAACGTACATTTCTGGTGAACAAAATGGTACGTATTGGGCACAGTGGTGTCTTGTCCTTTAGGTATTCCCTCAAATGGTACCCCTACAATAGCATTGTCATTTTACTATGTAATAAAAATGTCGTCTTCACCTTTCTTTACTTTTGTTGTGTTTTATTTATGTTTTGCATTATATATCAAATATATAAAAAGGTCAATATGCTATTTTTACTTATAAATTATATACTAAATCTTCGACTATATATTTTGCAATTACTGGCGTAACTTCATTTTTCTTTAATTTTTCTAAAATATTATCTATTATTTTTTCTTCTTTGGTTACTTTTAGCACTTGCTCATTTTCTATATTTATTTTTTCTGCTTTGTATTCTGTTTTTACAATTTCTAATCCATATTGTGTTATTTCTTTATTTTCTGTATTGTCACATATTTTATAATAATCAATTTTTATAGGGTAATTTATCCCTTCCTTAAATAGTTTTTCTTTGTTAATAAATTTTCCTCCATAAAATTTTTTTATCATTTGTTAGCAGCATATAAAATATATGCTTTCCTCCTCTCTTAAATTAATATATTTCAGTAATATTTTTCGTATAATATAAATATACGACCTTTTTATTATAATTAAAAAACTGTATTAATTCAAGAGTTTTTTATCGCATTTTCTTCCATTTTTTTACATATTTGTTAATGTTTTTTTGATTTCCTTATATATTTTGTCTTCTATATTTGTGATTGATATTTTTTTTGCGTTTTCTCCCATTACTTTTAAATTTTCTTTATTAGATATCATTAAATTTATAGTATTGTCTAACTTTTTTCCTGTTAGTTCATCATTTTTTATTATTTTTGCTGCATTAAGATTTTCTAAAACTTTTGCATTGTATGTTTGATGATTGTTTGATACATTTGGTAATGGTATGAATATTGCAGGTTTTCCTATTGTTGAAATTTCTGCAATTGTTGTTGCTCCGCTTCTACATACTAAAATATCTGATATTTTTTCGATTTCTCCCATGTCGTAAATATATGGAAAAATTCTTATATCAGATTTCTCTGATATATCTATTTTCTTTTCTTTGCATTGTTCTATTACATTATTATATTGCTTTTCCCCTGCAGATAAAACTATTTTATAGTTTAATTTTTTGTTTTGTGATAATAAGTCAATTACTGCTTCGTTTATTTTTTTAGCCCCTTGACTGCCTCCGAATATTAAGACTATTGGTTTTTCATCATTTAGGTTTATTTGTTTTAGCATTTCTTTTTTTTGACTTTCTGTTATTTCTTTTGTATTTATTTTTATTGGAGTTCCTGTTAATACTATTTTTTTTGCGTTTGGAATTCTATTTCTTGCGTCTTCAAAGCTTATTAATATTGTATCTGTTATTTTTGCTAACATTTTTACTGCTTTTCCAGGGAATGCATTGCTTTCATGTAACATTGTTGGTAATTTTAGCTTATGTGCTGCCAGTAATACTGGACCACAGATATACCCCCCAACACCAATTACTATATCTGGTTTAAATTCTTTTATAATTTTTTTTGCTTGGAATATTCCTTTAAATGTTTTGAAGTTTTTTATTATATTTTTTCCTAATCCATATGCTTCTACTTGTTTTAGCTTATATCCTGCTCTTGGAACTAAATCGTTTTCTAATCCCCTATCTGTCCCTATAAAGATTATTTCTGAATTTGGTTCTTCCGCTTTTATTTTGTTTGCTATTGCTATTCCTGGATTTATATGTCCAGCAGTTCCTGCTGCTGCTATTATAACTTTCATATTGTTCCTCCTTTTCTTGTTGTTTCTAATAAACGGACGCCCGAAGGGCGCCCCTACATTATTGTTTTTGATATCTCGATATGTTCAGTAGTATTCCTACTGCACATAATAATATTAATAGTGCTGTTCCTCCATAGCTGAAAAATGGTAATGGCATTCCTGTGTTTGGCATAGATGATGTAACAACCGCTATATTTATTATTGCTTGTAATCCTATTAGTGATGTTATTCCTATTGCAACTAAACTTCCAAATGTGTCTGGTGCTTTCATTGCGATTAGTACTCCTCTCCAAATAAATATTCCAAACAATAGCATTACTGCTAAACATCCGACAAATCCTAATTCTTCTGCAATAACTGAAAATATGAAATCATTTTGTGGCTCTGGCAGATATAAATATTTTTGTGTACTATTTCCTAATCCTACTCCAAATAGTCCCCCTGAACCTATTGCATACAGACTCTGTATTACTTGCCATCCTTTACCTGTTGGGTCAGCCCATGGATCCATAAATGATGTTATTCTTGCTAATCTATATGCTCCACTTTCAAAGTATTTCGCTAATATGTAAAGTGCAATTCCTCCTATTCCAGCTATTGGAGCTCCAACTGTTATAAAATATTTCATTTTTGTTCCGGCCATTAACATTAGTATTACTACAATCATAATTATAATTACTGAAGCGCTCAAGTGTGATTGCACAAACACTAATATGACTATGATTGGTGCTACCCATAATAATGGACAAATAAATCCTTTAAAAAATTTATTTAAGTCTGCTTTGTGTTCTGTTAAATATCTAGCAAAAAATATAATCATTGCTATTTTTACTAATTCTGATGGTTGAAAGTTTAAACCTGGTACTTTTATCCATCTATATGCTCCATTTGCTGAGTGCCCGATACCTGGAATTCTTACCGCTAGAAGTATTAAAATAGAACCAATATATGCTACTCTATATAGTTTCCCCCATCTTCTATAATCTATTTTTGATATAGCAAGCATAGCTATTATTCCAATTCCAGCACTTATTGCTTGAGTTGTTACATATGCATAACTAGTTTTACCTTCTGATAATGCTGATGGTGAACTGGCAGATAAAACCATTACTAGACCAAACCCTAACATGACTAATACTGTTATGAATAAAATGAAATCAAATTGACCTTGATTTGAAACTTTTTTATTTGGTCTTGTCATGCTAATATCATTCTCCCTTCTCTCATATATAATTATCAAATAATTAAAATTCCTATTATACACGCAATTAATGTAATTAGACTAAATACTGAAACTACTGTACTTTCTTTCCATCCTGATAATTCAAAGTGATGATGTAATGGTGCCATCTTAAATATTCTATTTCCTGTCTTTCTAAAATATGACACTTGAATTATTACTGAAAGTGTTTCTAAGACTGGTACTATTGCAATTATTACTAATATTAATGGCATTTTTAAATATAGTGCCATTGATACGATAACTCCTCCAAGTAGTAATGAGCCTGTATCTCCCATAAATACTTTTGCAGGGTGTAAATTAAACATTAAAAATCCTAAACACGCTCCACTAACTAAGCTCCCAAATAGTGCTACCTCTGGTTCTCCTTTGATAATTCCTATTACTGTTAAACATGCTACTATTATCATCGAAACACTAGTAGATAATCCATCTATTCCATCTGTTAAGTTTATTGCATTTGTTGTTGCTAACATTGTGCATATTGCAAATGGTATATATATAAGTATTGGTATATTTATATATATATTAATTATTGGTATTAGTATTTGTGTTCCTATTTTTTCTGTATTTGTTAATACTAGTGCATATATTACTGATATTACAAGTAATCCCAACATTTTCGCTGAAGGGCTTATTCCTTTTGTATTTTGATATCTCAATTTTGTTGAATCATCTATACATCCTATAAGTCCAAACCCTAATGATACCAATATTAGTGGAATTATCGCATTTATCTTTATTGCTAAAAATATTCCTACGATAATAATTGTTATTGCAATTATTATTCCTCCCATTGTGGGTGTTCCTTGCTTTTGTAAATGACTTACAGGTCCTTCTTTTCTTTCTATTTGACCTACTTTTAATTTTCTTAATATCGGTATTATAATTAATGAAAGCACTACTGTGATGCAAAATGATACAACTAGTATCTTTAATTCCGATTTCATTTCTATTTTTTCTCCATTTCATTTATTATTTCGTTTACAATTATTCTTTCATCAAATGGATTCTTCTTATGATTTATCTCTTGGTATGGTTCATGTCCTTTTCCTGCAAGAACAATTATATCATTTTTATTTGCCATTTTTATTGCTTTTTTTATAGCTTCATATCTATCTACTATACATTCATATTTACCTTTTGTTGTTTTTATTCCTTCTTCTATCTGATTTATTATTTTTTCTGGTTCTTCAGTTCTTGGATTATCTGATGTAATTATAGTATAGTCTGCGACTCTTCCTGATATTTCACCCATTACAGGTCTTTTACTTACGTCTCTATCTCCTCCACATCCAAAAACAGAAATTACTCTTCCTCTAGTATATGCTGAAACTGCTAGTAAAATACTTTCTAAACTTTTTGGTGAATGTGCATAGTCTACCATAATTGTAAGTTCTTTTTTGTTTGGTATTAATTCACTTCTTCCTGGAACTTTTATTTCTGGTAATGCTTCTTTTATTGCTTCTACTGTAGCATCAAATTTTACACATACACATATTGCTGCAAGTGCATTGTAGATACTAAATCTTCCTGGTATTCCTACTTTTATTCTTTCATTTTTTCCGTAAAGTTTTTGTTTGAAATCTGCATATGAATTTGTTATTGTAATATCTTTTGCAAAATTGTCTGCTGCATTGTCTATTCCATATGTTTTTATTTCACATTTTGCTTCATGTATTACTCTTTGACCATATAAATCGTCTGCATTTACATAAGCTATATCACATACATCAAATAGTTTTAATTTTGATGTAAAATAGTCTTCCATATCTGGATGTTCTTTTGGACTGATATGGTCTTCTGAAAGATTTGTAAATACTCCGACATCAAAATGTAACCCATATACTCTATTTAATTTTAGACTTTGTGAAGATACTTCCATAATTGCTATTTCGCATTTTTCGTCTACCATCTTTTTTAGTAATTCATATAAGTGTATACTATCTGGTGTTGTTCTGTCTGAATCTTCTATTTTTTTACCATTTATATATGATGCAACTGTTCCTATAAGACCTACTTTTTTACCTTGTTTTTCTAATATTTCTTTTATCATAAATGTAGTTGTTGTTTTTCCTTTTGTTCCTGTAACTCCTATTATTTTTAACTTTTTGTCTGGATTTCCAAAATAGTTTGATGCACATATTGCTTCTGCAATTCTAGTATTTGGTACCATTAATATTGTTATAGTATCATTAGTAGTAATTTTTCTATAGTCATATCCTTCTTGTATCATTATAGCAGTAGCACCATTTTCTATTGCATTTTCTATATATTCATGCCCATCTGTTTCATAACCATTTATTGCAATAAATAAAGAGTCTTTTATTACCTCTTTTGAGTTACTTGTAATCTTTTTTATTTCTACATCTACATCGCCTTTTGCTTTAATTCCAGTGATTCCACTTAAAATATTTCTTAATATCATAGATTTATTCTCCCCTTCCATAATATAATTATATTATAGGTCATCGTATATTATATAATTCTTTAAAACTTTTGTAAAGAAATTTGTATATAAATTTTAAATTTTACCTAAAAATTCATGATCCCTACAAACACAAATTTAAAAGTGTTCCAATTTCTTAAAAATAGAAAAGAGAACATCCTATGTCCCCTTTTCTATTTTTCATATATTATTGTTTGAAAACTGTTCTTTTAAAAATGTTTTACTGTCCATAACTGTTATTTCATAATGATTTACATTTGAATATCTGTAATTTATTTCAAATTCCTGTTCTTTCCCTACTTTTAAATTATTAATTTCTAAATACTCAGTTCCTAAGTTTACATCCCTTTTAGAATATAAGTCTAATTTTATATATGTTCTTTCTATATCTTTTTCTGAATTATTTTTTATTTTTCCTTTTGCATATCCATTTACATCTGTTGTTTTTACTTCACTCATTATTATTTCTGGCGTTGTTTGTTTTATTTCTCCTGATATTGTTTTATATGTATTCCTTAGTCCAACTTTTATCATGCAATCTGTAAATATCGCAAATACTACTATTACTATTCCATAAAACATAACTTTTTTAAATGTTGCCATATATATCATTCCTCTCTAATTCTATAAATATATGTTACCACATTTTAAACAAAGTGTCAATTTTATGTAAATTTTTTTGTTGAGTAATTTTTTTATAAATTTGTGTTTTTAGGGGTGATTTCTTATGATTGTAATTTTTGATTGTAGGGGCGCACAGTGTGCGTCCGTAAAATAATATAAAATTAAACATTAATCATTAATATGTTTCAATTAATTTTAGGGGCAAGACTTGTGTCTGCTAATTGAAAATAGAAATTATAATATTTTTATTATATACCTATTACATTTAATATTAAAATAAATAATATAAATTTAAAATTTCTACAATTCGTCGGACGCACACTGTGCGCCCCTACAATCGATTGCAATATATTTGTTATCAACATAAAGGTTTAAATTTCTGTAATTTCAAGGGCACAGTGGTGTCATGTCTCTCTTCGAGCCCAGTTAAATTTGGCAGAGCCAAATTTATCGTAGGTATTCCCGCAAACGGTGCCCCTACAACGTATATTTATAATTTTGTATAAATTCAAAAACATATAATCCTACCAACAAACACAAATTTATATCTTATATTTTATATAAATAAAAGAAAAATAAGAAAAAACTGCATTCCTCGACAAATCTGTCTAAGAATGCAGTTCTGGATTTGAGAATTTTTTATGCGAAACACTTAATGTTCAGCATTACTCATAACCTTAACTGAAAGCACATATATTGGCTTGCGATAACGATTGACAAGTTGGTGAAATTGATCCTTATTGCAAAATTCGATTTTGCCGTCAGGGAAGAAATACCATTCCTTCACCTTTTTTATCTGCTTTCCTCCATGAAATGGCTCCTTATGGTCATGTAAACCGATAACCACCTCATGTTCTGGATCATATTCCGCATACAAATACGTGAATTTATGTACTGTATGCTTGTGATAGAACTCCCCTATTCGTAGCTCCCATGCCTCACCCAGGACAACATCGTCCTTAGGCTTTTGGTGCCACTCATAGCTTTTGGTAGTCCGAAGGATATTCTCCAATTCATTACAAAAGTCAGCATACGTACCCTTATCCTCATACCATGGTTCCATAAAAGACCTCAGAATTCCACTGAGACAATTTGGGTTAAATGGTTCTTCTTTCCGCATAATTCTCCTCCTTTTTGCTCTTTATGCGATTTACATAGTTACCATAATAATTGTACCATAAAATTACTGTATTTGCAATATTTTTATCAATTTTGATACAATTCAGGTGGTAATAAATTCACAATAAATTTGTGTTTGTAAGTATGATTTTAAAAATATAAATATAGATTTTAACATTGTTGTTATTATAAAATATGCTTTATCTGTAATTTTTATCCTCCCTACAATCGCTTTTATTTATTCTTTAAAGCGTAATCAATACATCTTACTATTAATGTATTCAAGCTAATATTTTCATTTTGTGCTATCTGTGCTAATTGCTCCTTTTGTTTATGTGTAATTCTTAGTGTAACTCTTTCTATTTCATTATCTGCATATTCTTGAACATCAAATTTTTTCATATTTATTTTATCCTTTCATATTAGTAGTCTTCCTAATTATATGAAAAAATAGTCAATAAATATGATGTCATTTTACTTGACGTCATAATATGGATATGTTACAATAATCTTAGCCATAATATAAATTTTAATATATTAAGGCTCCCAATAAATACTGCTATTCATTTTGTTTAGTGGTATTTTTTGTTTATCACCCCCAATTTTTGCACATTTTTTTACGTCCCCTATGTGCGTTTTTCTTGCATTTTGTAAAATAACTGATATAATATATATATTAAAAACGATATTGAAAGGATGATTTTATGAAGGCTCTAATTAGTGTATCTGATAAAACAGGTATTGTTGATTTTGCAAAAGAATTACAAGCTCTTGGTATAGAAATTATTTCTACTGGTGGTACTTATAAAAAATTAATGGAAGAGGGGTTAAAGGTTACTGAGATTTCTGAACTTACTGGTTTTCCTGAGTGTTTGGATGGTAGGGTTAAAACTTTACACCCTAAAGTTCACGCAGGCATTTTGGCTATGCGTTCTAAAGAAACACATATGAAACAATTACATGATTTGGGTATTGATACTATTGATTTTGTAATTGTAAATTTATATCCTTTTAAATCTACTATTTTAAAGGATAATGTGACTCGCGAAGAATGTGTTGAAAATATTGACATCGGTGGTCCTACAATGTTACGTAGTGCTGCTAAGAATTATCAGGATGTTAGCGTTATTACAGATCCTTCTGATTATGCTAAAGTTTTAGATGAATTCAAATCTAATGGACAAGTTAGTCTTGACACTAAGTTTTACTTGATGAATAAAGTTTTTGAACATACTGCAAATTATGATGCAATGATTTGCAATTATTTAAAAAAGGAAAGAAAGGACACCTCTTTCCCTAACGAACTAACTTTGACTTATGAAAAGGTACAAGAAATGAGATATGGTGAAAATCCTCATCAATTAGGTGCTTTATATAAAGAAATTGGAAAATGTACAGGT
Source organism: uncultured Clostridium sp. (assembly GCA_948471115.1). Lineage (GTDB taxonomy): Bacteria > Bacillota > Clostridia > TANB77 > CAG-508 > CAKPSH01. The sequence continues at coordinate 1,704 of CAOKRJ010000007.1, read as the reverse complement.
TCTTTAACCGTTGCAAAACAATTAAATGGTAAAGAATTATCTTTTAATAATATAAATGATACTAATGGTGCATTAGAGCTATTAAAAGAGTTTGATGAACCAACTGTAGTTGCTTGTAAACATGGAAATCCATGTGGTGTTGGTAGTGATAAAGAAAATATTTATACAGCTTGGAAAAAGGCATTTAGTGCTGATAAAACCTCAATATTTGGTGGAATAGTTACAGTAAATCGTGAGGTTACTATGGAACTTGCTACAGAAATGAAGGAAATTTTCTTAGAGGTTATTGTTGCTCCTTCTTTTGCACCAGAAGCATTAGAATTACTAAAGTCTAAAAAGAATTTAAGATTATTAGAATTACCTGATATAACAGTTAAACAACCTGAGGGAAGTTATGATATTAAAAAAATTAATGGTGGAATAATAGTTCAAACTATAGATTCTAAGTTATTGGAGGATTATACTGTTGTTACTGATAGAAAACCTACTGATAAAGAGTTAGAAGATATGATGTTTGCTTGGAAGGTTGTAAAATATGTTAAATCAAATGGTATTGCTATTGCTAAAGATAAACAAACAATCGGAATTGGACCTGGACAAGTAAATAGAATTTGGGCAGCAAAACAATGTTTTGAACATGCTGAAGAACTTATTGCTCCTGGTGTAACAAAGGGTGCAGTTTTAGCATCTGATGCTTTCTTCCCTTTTGATGATTGTGTTGAGGCAGCTCACAATGCTGGAATAACCGCAATTATTCAACCAGGTGGCTCTGTACGTGACCAAGATTCAATAGATAAATGTAATGAGTATGGAATTAGTATGATTTTTACAGGTATGAGACATTTTAGACATTAATTAAAAATAATCCCTAAAAGCTTGCTTTTAAGGATTATTTTTATATTAATGTCTGGAAAATTTTTCTATTTTCATTTGCAATTAACATAAAATTTGTTATAATATTGATGATATTTTAAATTAAAATATGTATTTATGGCGATGAACTATACTAGAAGAAAAGAAGTGGCTCAGATACAATTCATTTTTTACCTACAATTCTCGTGGTGATACATCTCATATTTTAATTAATGATGTAATCGTCGGAGATTAGGAAGTATCCATAAAGCAAACTTGTGCTAATGGTAAATCTTACACACCCCCAGTAGAATCTTAATCATTCTTAAACCCTACCTAGTCGAGTAGGAACTGAATAATTATTTTATTCAGTGTCCTCTCACACCACCACAATACTGTCAACTTAAGAAAATTAAGTTATCATTGTATTTGACATAAGTCTTAACCTGATGGCATTGTTGATTTTTTGCCACACAAATCCCCTTACCCCAAAATATTGTTTATATTTGTTTACATATTATTTCTGAGGTTTGTTCTATATTTATTTTTTCTACTTGTGTATGGTTTTCTAATATTAGTTTTATTAGGTTTTATTGCTACTAAATTTCTTTCTGCTTTTTCTACAATTATATTGTATAATTTTTCTTGCTCTTCTCCATCTTTGGTAAACATTACTGCTATCAATATGTTTTTTAGCCATCCTGCTAATATATTAATATTTACTTTGTACTTGTATTTTAAATTTTTGTTTAATTGTTTCTCTTGTATTTGTTTTGTATTAGTATTCTTCATATCTTGTAATACATTAAATGTATATATTTGTGCATAAAAATCTTGTTCTATTGTTATTTT
>CAOKRJ010000006.1 GCA_948471115.1 uncultured Clostridium sp. | reverse complement strand
TTATTTACAAAATCTATGATTTCCTATTGTTACAGTCATTGGTCTTGACCATATCCATGCACTTGTTGCTGTGTTTGGATTAAAGTAATATATTGCTCCATAGGATGGATCCCATCCATTTAGTGCATCTTGTGCTGCTTTTCTTGCTGTTGAGTCTGGTGTTAAATTTATTTGTCCATCACTTACTGCATCAAATGCTCCTCTTTCATATATTACTCCTGATATTGTATTTGGAAAAGATGAACTTCTTACTCTATTTAGTACTACCGCTGCTACGGCTACTTGTCCTGTATATGTTTCTCCTCTTGCTTCTGAGTATACTAATCTACTTAAAAGGTTTAAATTATTGTTGCTTGAGGTTGAACTTCCTCCTCCACTTGATGAACTACTCATTATTCCCATTGCATTTAATGTCTTGGTTCCTGCTATTCCATCTACTGTAAGCCCATTTGACCTTTGGAAGTATTTTACTGCTGCTAGTGTTTGGCTTCCATATATTCCATCTACATTTCCATTATAATATCCCCATCTCTTTAGTTTTGTTTGTATTTGGCTTACTTCTGCTCCTCTTGAACCATATCTTGATAATGCTATAGTATTTGTTTCAAATACTAATAGTATTAATATTATTAGTAATACTATTAGCAGTATTATTGTTTTATTTTTTCTCAGTTTCATATTTGTCTCCTTATTTATATTAATTTAAATTATAATTTTTTTGTATGGACACATTGCATGCACATAACAAATTTTATATAGAACAAATAAGAAAAATCCTTGATTTTTCTTTAATTTGTTCTTGCCCGATTTGAGTTTTCGACTGTAAGGAGAAAATCTCAAGGGCTAGCGATTATAGCCTTTATATAATAGGAAAGTATCACTTTCCTATTATATAAAAAAAACCTTATTTAGATTTATTTTTTTCCAAATAAGGTTTTTTTATTCATCTTTTAGAATATTCCTTCTATATTACCATTTTCATCTATGTCTATTGATTCTGAGGCTGGTACTTTTGGTAGTCCTGGCATTGTCATTATTTTTCCAGTTATTATTACTATAAAACCTGCGCCTGCTTTTAATATAACTTCTTGTACATGTATATTAAATGGTTCTTTACATTCTAAATTAGTTGCATCATCTGAGAATGAATATTGCGTTTTTGCTATACAAATTGGTAATTTCTTATATCCTATATTTTCTATCTGTTTTATACTTTTTATTGCTTCTTCTGAAAATTCTACATCTTGTGCTCCATATATTTTACAAGCTATATCTTTAATTTTTTGTTCTATGCTTTCTTCTAAATTATAAATATAATTTAATTCTTTTTCTTCTTCACACAATTTTACTATCTTTTTGGCTAAGTCTTCTGCTCCTGCTCCTCCTTTTGCCCATACTTCGACTAAACTCATTTCTATTCCTTTTTCTTTTAAAGTGTTTTGTAATAAATTCAATTCTTCTTCTGAGTCATCTGTAAATCTATTTATTGCTACTATTACATTTAATCCGAATTTATTTTTTATGTTATCTACATGTTTTAATAGGTTTTCCATTCCATTTTTTAGGGCTTCTATATTTTGTTTTGTTATGTCGTCTTTTTGAACTCCTCCATGGTATTTTAATGCTTTTAATGTAGCAACACATACTACCGCATTTGGCTTTATTCCTGCTACTCTACATTTTATGTCTAAGAATTTTTCGGCACCTAAGTCTGCACCAAATCCTGCTTCTGTTACAGTATAGTCTGCTAATTTTAGTGCTAGCTTTGTTGCTTTTATTGAATTACATCCATGTGCAATGTTTGCAAATGGTCCTCCATGTATTAATGCTGGTGTATGTTCTAAGGTTTGTACTAAGTTTGGTTTTATTGCATCTTTTAATAATACTGTTAGGGCTCCTTCTGCTTTTAAGTCTTTTGCATATATTGGCTTGTCCTCATTATTATATCCTATAATTATATTTCCAATTCTTCTTCTTAAGTCATTTATATCTGTTGCTAGACATAGTATTGCCATAATTTCTGATGCAACTGTTATATCAAATCCATCTTCTCTTGGTACTATATTTTTTTCTCCTGATAGCCCACATTCAATTTTTCTTAATTGTCTGTCGTTTAAGTCTACACATCTCTTCCAAAGAATTTTCTTAAATCCTAGTTCATTTCCAAAATAAATATGATTATCTATTAATGCTGATAATAGATTATTTGCAGATGTTATTGCATGTATGTCTCCTGTAAAGTGTAAGTTTATATCTTCCATTGGTGCAACTTGAACATGTCCCCCTCCTGTAGCTCCTCCTTTTATTCCAAAAACTGGTCCTAGTGAAGGTTCCCTTAGTGCTAATATTGATTTTTTACCTATATATGATAGTCCGTCTGCAAGCCCAATTGATACTGTTGTTTTTCCTTCACCTAATGGTGTTGGATTTATCGCTGTTACTAATATTAGTTTTCCATTTTCTTTGTTTTTTACTTTTTCATATGCATTTTCTGAAATTTTTGCTTTATATTTTCCATATGTTTCTAAATCTTCTTCATTAATTTCAAGCTTTTCTGCTATTTTTGTTATATTCAATAATTCTGTATTTCTTGCAATTTCTATATCTGTCATATATTTTCCCTCTTTCTATAAAATATTATTTTAAAAATGGGCAATTCGTAAAGAATTGCCCAGGCGTTCGACTTATATCTTAATTAATTTACACTGTGTTAATTCACATATCGCCAGTAAATTAATCTTTGTAATATTAGGAATTATTATTGTGCTTCTGCTGTTGTAGGTGTTCCTTGATATTCTGCTTTTCCAAAACCTAATATACATGTAAATATTGGTGTTAAGAAGAATAATCCAGCAGCGAAACCATTTCCCATTCCAAATGCTTTTGAAAGGTTAACTGCTAAATAGATTTGTAATCCTAACATTACTATCCATCCTACAAAAGGTATAATTGCTAATAAATAGCAAAGTACTAACCATGGTGATATTCCTGAAATTTTAAATAAGATTACTATGTTGTAAATTGGAATTAAGCATTTCCATCCAGCTTCTCCTGCTTTTGTAAACACTTTCCACATACCAATTAATTGAACAACAGCTATAGCTAGCATTATTACACTATATACTGCTAAAACTCCTCCAAGAGCTGCAGCTGCTGCTTCTACATCTGCTGATGAACTATAATAATATGATTGATTAGACATTTAAAGTCTCCCCTTTCTTTATATGTGATTTTGTAATCACCTTCGACATAATTTTACATATAAAAATTGATTTTGTCAATATTTTTTTGGAATATTCTTCAAGCTTTTTTAGAAGATTATTCCAGCTATTATTCCAATTAATGCTCCTACAAACACCTGTGTTGGTGTATGTCCTAATACTTCTACTAGTTTTTCTTGAACTTGTATACCTGAAAGCCCTGGTGTATTTATTATTTTATTTAATAGTTGTGCTTGTTTACCTGCTGCTCTTCTTACACCTGCTGCATCATACATAACTATACATGCAAAAATGAGTGCTAATGCAAACATTGGTGAATTAAATCCTTCACTTTTTCCTACTAAAGTGGCTAAAGATGTTACAACTGCTGAATGTGAGCTTGGCATACCTCCTGCTCCTAAAATTCTTTTAAAATTAAATTTCTTTGTAGTTATTAAGTCCCATACCACTTTAAAGCTTTGTATTGCAAACCATAATAATATAGGTATTGCTATATATTTATTGCCAAAAAAATTCTGTATCCCTTCCATCTTTCTTCCTTCCTATATTAACTAATTTTCTTCCTGTGTTTCATATTTATCTTCTTCTAATTTCCCATTATCTTCAATTAATATTGTTATTTTTTCTTCTGCTTCATCTAATATTTTTGTGCATTCTTTTGAAATTTTCATTCCCTCTTCAAACTTTTTCATACTTTCATCTAAGTTTAAGTCTCCATTTTCTAATTCTTGTGCAATTTGTTCTAATTCCTTCATTTTATCTTCAAAATTTGACTTTCCTGACATTTTTTTAACTATCCTTTCTGTTTTTATATGTATAATAATATTTTTAGATTAATTAAAGTTAAATGATTTTTGCTTTTTTATCTCCATCTTTGAATTTTAAATTAATTATATCGTTTTTCTTTATATTTTTTACTGAGTTTATGATTTTTTCATTATCAAATGTAGCTATACAATATCCTCTTGTTAATGTTTTTAATGGACTTAAGGTATCTAACTTTGATATTAAACTTACAGCTTCATTCTTACTTTTACTTATTTTTTTAGATATGTTTAAATATAATTTCTGATTAAATATATCAATTTTTATATATCTTTCGTTTATTTTTTGTAATGGTTCTGAAAATGATTTACTTTTTATACATTTTTCATATCTTAATCGCATTAATTCTACTTTCTTTTTTAAGTCTAGTTTATATCTTCTTTTATATTCTCTAATTTTTTCATATATCTCGTCTATCTCTGGAACAGCTAATTCTGCTGCAGCAGATGGAGTTGGAGCTCTTAAATCTGCTACAAAGTCTGCTATTGTAAAATCAGTTTCATGTCCTACAGATGAAATTACTGGTATTTTTGAGTCATATATCGCTCTTGCAACTATTTCTTCATTAAAAGACCACAAGTCTTCTAATGAACCTCCTCCACGAGCCAGTATTAAAACATCTGCAATTTCTTTTTCATTTGCTAATCTTATTGCTTTTGCAATTTTTTCACTTGCTCCTTCACCTTGTACTGGTACAGGTAAAAGCCTTATATATACGTTTGGATTTCTTCTTCTTGAAACATTTATAATGTCTCTTATTACTGCACCTGTCTGAGAAGTTAATACTCCAATTATTCTTGGCATATATGGTATCTTTTTTTTATGGGCTTTGTTAAATAATCCTTCGGCTTCTAATTTATTTTTTAATTCATTATATTTTGTATATAAATCACCTATTCCATCTTCTTGCATCGCTTTACAGTAAATTTGATAAACTCCATCTCTTTCAAATACTGATACAGTTCCAAGTATTCTAACTTTCATTCCATCTTTAGGTACAAAATTTAGGTTTGAAGTATAAGATTTAAACATTATACACTTTATAAGAGAGTTTTCATCTTTTAGCGTAAAATACATATGTCCTGTATAATGGTGCTTAAAGTTTGAGATTTCTCCTTTTACTAAGACATTGTTTAGATACTCATCTTCATCAATTTTGCTTTTTATGTATTGATTTAATTTAGTTACTGTTATTGCTTCATATTTCATTTCATTTTCCTTCTTATGATATATAATTTAAAATGTCACAGTGGTGTCGATTTCCTATATATTCTGGTTTACAATACTCGCTAGTACTCCATTTACGAACATTTTTGAATTATCATCCCCATATGTTTTTGCTAGTTCTACTGCTTCGTTAATTACTACTTTAAATGGAATATCTGTATTTTTAAGTTCATATATTGCTAATTTTAAAATAACTAAATCGATTTTTGAGATTCTTTCTATTGTCCACTTTTCTGCTAAATTGCCTGATATTAATTTAGATATGTTATCTCTTTCTTTTAATATTCCATTTATTGTGTTTTTCATATAGTCTATATCTTTTATCTCAACTATTGCATTTTCTTCTATGTAAGAATTTATTATGTCATCAGTTTCATCTTTACAAAATTCTAAACTATATAGTAATTTAAAAGTTTCTTCTCTTAATTTTGACCTGTTCATTGCTTTTTCCCTTTCTATTCTTCATCTTCATCATTTTCTTCTTTTTGTGGAATATTAATTATGTTTTTTATTTTAATATTTACTTCATTTACATCTAATTCTGTTGCTTCTTTTATAATATCTTTTATTCTTGACTGTAAATTTGCATTTAAATCTTTTATGACTGTATTTTGTAGTATCTGTAGTTCTATTAATATTGTTATATCATTTTTATTGTCTATTATTACTTTTGTTCTAGCATCTTGAATATTGTCATAAGTATTTACTACACTATTTGCAAGTCTTTCTATTGTTTCTTTTGAGATTAAAAGTTTTCCATCTTCATTTTCTATTAATACTCCTTCACCCATTTTATCTTTTCTTTTTGTTTCTATATCAATTTTATCTCTTGAATTCTTAAATAGCATTGCTTTTATTGATAGTATTATAAATACCACACTTATACCGAATACTATATTGTATGCTATATTATTACTTAACATGTCTTTTATTATATATATTATTGTTTCTATTTTGGTCCAGCCAAATATTAATAGTATTACTATTATTGATTCTATTAATATTATTAAAGAGTATATGTTTAATATTATTTTATCTATTATTTTCATTTTCTCCACCCTCTATAAATGTTTTTGGGCACGATTGTTCAGTCGTGCCCCTTTATTTGACTTTATTCTTCTGGTTGGCTTTCTGGTTTTTCTTCTACTTTTGAAATTTTTTCTTGTGGTGTTTGTACACCTTGAACATGTACATTTACAGCTACAACATCTAGACCTGTCATTTCTTTAACTGATTTTTTTATTCTACTTTGTATCTCAAATGCAACATCTGGTATTCTTGATCCATATTCTACTATAATATTTACATCTATTTTAGTTTCTCTTCCTGCTACTTCTACTTTTATTCCTTTTGCTAAATTTTTTTTACCACTTAGAGCTTCTGTTATTCCTCCCGCAAATCCTTTTGCCATTCCTGCTACTCCTTGCACATCTGAAACTGCTACTCCTGCAATTACTGCTACAACATCTTCTGAAATTTCAACTCCAGAATCATTGTTTTCTTCTTCGATTTCTACTTCATTTATTATTAATTCTTGTTTTTTATCATCTTCATTTTCCATATTATTTATCCTCCTAAAAAATTTTATAGTACAAGTATATCAATTTATACTCAATTTTACAACTATTTTTGAAAATTTTTATTAATTTCTGTAATTTGAAAATGCAATTTACAGCTCTTCTAATATATAAATTTGTGTTTGTGGGGGAATGAATTTTTAGGTAAATTTAAAATTGTAGAGGAAATGTAGGGGCGATTAATAATCGCCCCTACAACGTATATTTATAATTTTGTATAAATTCAAAAACATATAATCCTACCAACAAACCCCAATTTTTATATTAGAATACCTAAAAATTGAAAAGTGTTGGTGCCCTCAAAACTGGACACCAACACTTTTCTAATCGTTATACGTGTCCTTTACCTCCATTTGAAGGTAAAGGAATTTTTCTCGCCCTCCATCAATTACCTTGGGCTTGCTAAGCAAATTTTCCCCTATTGTTTCTTGCATTTTCCTTGTTAGTTCTCCCTCAGCATATTGTATTGCTTCTTCTTTTGTTGCTAAGGGTTCTTTCCCTCCGTATTTTACGAGTTCATATTTGTGTTTCATGATACGCCCTTTCTACTAAATCCTCTTTGGATTGTTACTTGTTACTTTTATATTTTACTACATTTTTCTACTTTTTGCAAGCATATTTTTATGCTATGTAAAATATTGATGATACAACTGTTAATACTGCAAATGCTATTGCTAATATTATTGTCCATCTCTTCATCTTACCTTCTTTTGTTTTTCCCTTATTTTGATCATAAAAATTATTTGTTGATGAACCAGTAATTGTTCCTGATGCTCCTGATTCATCTTTATTTTGAATTAATGTTAATACTATTAATGCAACACAAACTAATGCATAAATTGCTAAAGATACATATTTTAATACTGTCATGTTTAATACACCCTTTCTTATTCATTTGTCACAAGATTTATGGCTTTGCCATTTTCTTCTTTAATATTTGAGCTTTCAATATCATGTGAAATTCTCAATTTATATTACTTTGTAATTCTAGCATACTTTTCTATAAAATGCAAACTTTTTTTTCAAAAGTCTTGTATTTTTTTGTTTTTTATGTTAGACTATTATTTAGTCAGTTTATTTTACAGTTATTGGAGGTGCAATTTAAATGGCAAAATGTGCAATTTGTGATAAAACAGTAAGTAATCGGTAATCAAATAAGTATAGCTCGTTCTCATGTAAGCCGTAGAGCTCCTAGAACTTGGAAACCCAATTTAAGAACTGTTACTACTATGGTTAATGGTCAACCTAAAAAAATTAAGGTTTGTGCTAAATGTTTACGTGCTGGAAAAGTTAAAAGAGTATAAAATAAAGATGACTGCTAGTAGTCATCTTTATTTTAAATATTAGGATTTAATTTGGGTCTAGCCTTTTAAGAACGGACGCCCGCTTTCAGTAAAATTTGCTTTGCAAATTTTTCATGACTCATTCGCGAAAGTATAAAAATAATAAAATAAATTTTCTTATTTTTATATTTTCTCTCATTTCGTCCGCCCCCTACATTTCTATACTTCAAATACAACCCATGTTTAAAATTATCTTATGTAAATTAGTCTTTAATACCAAATATTAGCTTTACAAATCCTCTTAAAAATTTAGGGACTTTTTTTACAACTATAGTCATTTTATCACTCCTCTCCATATAGGGCAATTATTTTTCAATTTCAGCATGAAAGCCATATCAAACCAACTATAACAACTGCCACCCCTATTATAAATAGCCAGCCAGTTATTGGAAGTAATAAAACCAGTAAAACTCCTAATCCAAATCCAATCATACAAACTGCTAATGTCTTTTTCAAAAATTTTAACATAACTTTTTTCTTCCTTCCTGAGGTATGATTTATGAGATTTTCCAAAGTTCTCACTTTTTAGACATAAACTCTTTTATTACCTCCTTGATATATATTATATTACATTTACATAAATACGTTACAAATTTTAAAATAATTTCCATCTCACGTTTTTAGATTTCGATTGAAATGAAATCAATGTAGACCAGTACACCTCATTGATTTCAATCTCATCTGCATAGTGAGATAATAATTATTTTAAATTAAATTTTCTATAAAGAAAGGATATTTTAATTATGAATACGAATTATATTGAATTAATTGATATTTTGAAAGATACATATCCAGATGCTACATGTAGTTTGAATTTTACTAATCCTTTTGAGTTGGTGGTTGCTGTTATGCTTTCTGCTCAATGTACTGATGAAAGGGTTAATAAGACTACTCCTTCTCTTTTTAAGGAATATAATACTCCAGAGACTTTTTTAACTATTGATTTATCTACATTAGAAAATTTTATACATCCTTGCGGTTTTTATAAGAATAAAGCTAAAAATATAAGGGCCTGTGCTCAAAAAATTGTTTCTGATTTTGATGGAGTTGTTCCTCATAATATGGAAGATTTATTGACTTTACCTGGTGTTGGTAGAAAAAGTGCTAATGTTATTCTTCTTGAAGTTTTCGGAATTGCAAATGGAGTTGCTGTTGATACTCATTGTAAAAGAATTTCTAATAGAATAGGACTTTCTTCTCATACAACCCCTTTAAAAATAGAACAAGATTTAATAAAAATTTTCCCTAAAGAATATTTAAAAGACGTTAATCACCTATTTGTATGGCATGGAAGAAATACATGTACTGCTAAAAGTCCTAAATGCATTACTTGCACAATTAATAAATTTTGTAAAACTTGGAATAATTCTAAGAAATTTTAATATACTATTTATCTGAGGTGATAGTCTTGACAAATATAAATTGTTCTTCTAATTGTGTCTATCAAAAAAATGGTAAATGTTGCTTCGAAAATGTTTCTACACAAAAATTTACTCCAAATTTGAATTGTGTTTATTTTTTCGAGCAAAATACCAAAAAATAGGATTCATTTTCTGAATCCTATTTTTTTCTACCCTTCTACAGTAGGTTGTTTTGTAGTTTTTTCTATTTCATTTTTAGCTATTATATTTCTTATTATTAATCCGATTCCTGTTGTAAGTATTATAAAGTTGCATAATCCACCAATATATGGTAATTTTTGTAATATCCATACACATAGTGCTATTAACATTAATAAACATATTTCTAGAACTTTATTGTTTTTAACTGATTGTATTTTATCTTTTGCTATTCCTGTTATCGAAATTGAAAATACTGCTGAACTAATATATATCATTATAGTAATTATAAACCATGCAATTATACTTATTGGCATTCCTATTGCTGTAAATAGTAACATTATAGATATTATAATTGCTACAAATATTATTGCCCAAGTTACTAATCCTACTACAAATGATATTATTGATTTTTCCTTTATGTCTTTTGTAATAGCTTCTGTAAATCTTGGTGATAATAATTTTAGCACAAAATATATTACTAGTGCATATATAATTGATGTAACTGCACTAAATGCATAATCTTTTATTTTTTCAGCTAATGTAATTTCTACATATGTTTCTTCTTCTAATTTAAAGTTTATTTCACCATATGTTACAACATCTTTTAATCCTTCAACTTCTTTGCTACTTGTATAATTAAAGTCTCCACCAGCAAATAATGATGATGTTTCATCTTTTACATCTATATTATCTGCTACTAAAAATACATCTCTATAAACTGTTCCTCTTAATTTTACATCTGCTGCAGCAACTTTAATATCTCTACTTATATATGCTTTTTCCATTAATTCAAATCTTTCAGATGCACCATATATATCATAAATTGCTCCATTTACTTTTATTTCTTTGGCAAATACATATAATGAGTCTGCTACATAAGATTCTTCTTCAAATTCAACTGTTCCATTTGCAAAAATGAATACTGAACCATTTACTTCTCCAGTGAATTTTACATTTCCATTTGTCATAATATATGCATTTCCATCAATAAGTTTATTCATTTCATAGTTTTTATCTTCGAAAATATATAAGTCTGAATATGTGATGTCATATTTAGGTGTTTCACCTGTTCCTGAATTATTATTATTATCTTCTGGATTTGTTTCAGATATTGGCGTTGTTTCATCTTCTTCTGGTTCAGATATTGGCATTATTCCATCTTCTCCTGATGTTCTAGGTTGAATTTCTTTTGCAAAACAAAATGTACCTAATATAGATACCAAAATTATTAAAGCTATTAATACTAAGCTAATTTTCTTTTTCATTCTTTTCTCTCCTTTTCGTTTTTTCTCTTGTCTAAATCTTTTTAATAGAATTATACTATCACAATGTTAGTATTTATGCAAGATTTTTTGAATTTTTTTATTCTTTTAATTCTGATATTGTCTTTTTACACTCCTCTGATTTTATAATATAGCTACCAGATACAAGAATATTTGCTCCTGCTTCTTTTGCCATTTTTGATGTTTCTAAATTTATTCCTCCGTCTACTTCTATATCTATTTCTATATTATTTTTTTCTATGTATTCTTTTAATTTTTTTACTTTATCTAAAGTTTCTGGAATAAGTTTTTGACCTCCCAATCCTGGTTCAACAGTCATAACTAATACCATATGAATATATGGTAAAAATTCATAGATTTCTTCTATTCTTGTATTTGGTTTTATTGATATTCCTACTTTTGCATTGTTTTCTTTTATAAATTTTATGATTTCATATGTTTCTTCTTTAGATTTTACTGCTTCTATATGAAATGTTATTATATTAGGTTCTAAATCTATATATTGCTCTATATAATCCTTTACATTATATGTCATTAAGTGTACATCTAGTGGTATATTTGAAATTTGTTTTATTGTTGTTGCATATTCTTCCATTATTTCATGAGTATTATTCGGTACAAATTTTCCGTCCATTACATCTATATGAAAATAATCTGTATGCGCTGTTTCTAAGTTATAAAATGTTCTTGTGGCTTTTTCCTTCTCTACACTTAATATTGATGTTGATATTTCTACCATTTTTTATGTTCCTCCTTGTATTTTAAATCTTCATATATTTTTACATATCTATCATATCTATTTATTGATATTTTCCCATTTTCTATTGCACTTTTTATTCCACAATTTTCTTCTTTCACATGAGCACATCCTTGATATTCACATTGTGTTAAATAATCCCTAAATTCTATAAAGTATTTATCTAAATCGTTTGATTCTATTTCATTAATATCAAAGGTTGAAAATCCTGGCGTATCTACAAGATAGATATTTTTTTCTATCTCATAAAGACTTGTAATGGTTGTTGTATTTTTCCCTCTTCTATTTTTTGTGCTAATTTCTCCTGCTACTGCTTCATTTTTGTTTAATATTTTATTTATTATTGATGACTTTCCAACTCCCGAATTTCCTGAAAGTGCAATTATCTGGAGGTCTTCTTGATTTTTATTTAGTATTTCTTTTATGCCTTCTCCTGTTATTGCATTTGTAATTATTACCTTATACCCTATATTAGAATACTCGTTTTTTATTTCTAATGCTGTATTTTCATCTAGGTCTATTTTATTTACAACAATTGTTGGTCTAATATTAAGATATTCACCAAAAACTAATTGCTTGTCTAACATTAGCAAATCTGGTTTTGGTAGTTTTGTTGCTATAACACATATTAGACTTGTTAAATTTGCTACTTTTGGTCTTCTTGAAAAGTTTTTTCTTTCTATTATTTTTTCAATTATTGCCTTTTTATTTTGTTCATCTGTAATCTCTATTTCTACATTGTCTCCAACTGTTGGTGTTACTTCTTCTTGCTTGAATTTGCCTCTAGCTACTGCTTCATAAATAACTTCTTCTGATTTTATATAATATTTATTTGTTATATTTTTTATTATTAATCCTTTTTGCATTTATTCTCCTATTCATTTTATTTCAATGGGCACAGGTAGTCCCGTGCCCTTATAATAGTATTATTCTATTGTTAATGTTGTAGTTTGATTTAAATTGATTGTTGTGGTTTTCTTTATTACATCATCTACATATACTTTTACTGTTACTGTTCCTTTTCCTGTAACTGTTGCTGTTATGTCTGTTTTGTCTTGTGCAACTTTCTTTGAATAAATAGTATCTGTTCCTGCTACAATCTTGACCTCTGATACTTTTGCTGTTTTTATTGTTTCTCCTGTGTCTTCTTCTTCAGTTTCTACATATTCTATACTTGTTCCTAATAATGATTTCAAGTTTAAATTGATTGTTCCTGTTATAAATTCTTCTATTTTATTTATGGTAATTGTTATGTTTGAACCTTTTTCTACTGTATCACCTGCGTTAAGGCTTTGTTTTAATACTACTCCATTGTCTTTTGTTGTATCTTCTGCATTTAGAGTTGTTGCTAAGGTTAGTCCTGCATCTGTTATTAATTTTCTTGCATCTGCTTCAGTTTTTCCAAGTACGTTTGGGACTAAACTCTTTTCTACTCCTGTACTTACTTTTATCGTTACTGTTGAGCCAGCTCCAATTTCTGCATTTTCTGGTACGTCTTGACTTATTACATATCCTGCTTCTATTTTTTTACTTGGTTCTTCTTCTACAACAACTACTAAGTCTTCTTTTTCAAGTAATTCTTTTGCTTCTTCTAGTGTTTTTCCTGTAACTCTAGGTACTTTTACTATTTTTAAACCAAGACTTACTATTACATTAATTGTTGATTTTTCTTTTATTTTATAGTTTTCTTTATATATTGGATCTTGGGAAATTATTTTTCCCGCTTCTATTACTGCATCATATCTTTCTTCTTTTACTTCTATTTGAAGCTTAGATTCTTCTATTTTTGTTTTGGCATCTTCTAAAGTTAGACCTACTAAGTCTGGTATTAATACATCTTTTGGTGTTGTCATATCAAATGCAAAACTCGTTATTGCTATAGTTAGGGCAAATAGTATGACTAAACCTATTATTGTGGAAATTATTTTATGTTTTCCAATGAATGCTGTAAATTTGTTCTTTTTCTCTTTTTCCATATCTTTTTCCTTCTCTTTTACTTTATCTTCTATTGGTTTTGAGTAAATAGTTGATATGGTTTGTGTGGGATAGTCTCTTATTGTGTTGTCTATATTTACAAAGTCTGCATCTGGATTTTTTAGTGCTATACTTAAATCTTTTAACATTTCACCAGCATTTTGATATCTTAGACTTGAATCTTTTTGCATAGATTTCATTATTATTTTATTTACAGCTTGTGGAATTGTCGGGTTTATTATTATTGGCTCTATTGGTTGTTCTTGAAGATGTTTTAGTGCAACTGATACTGGTGTATCTGCATCAAATGGTAGTTTTCCTGTTAACATTTCATACATTACTACACCTAGAGAGTATAAGTCTGATTTTGCATCTGTTATACCTCCTTTTGCATGTTCTGGTGAAAAATAATGTACAGAACCCATTGTTGTTCCAAATGCTGTAATTGTAGAATTTGAAACTGCTTTTGCTATTCCAAAGTCTGTTACTTTTGCCATTCCATCTTCTGTTATTATTATATTATGTGGCTTAATATCTCTATGTATTATATTATTTTTGTGTGCTGTTTCTAAGGCTGATGCAATTTGTATTGCAACATTTACACACCATTTCCATGCAAGTGCTCCTTCTGAAACAATAATTTCTTTTAATGTTCTTCCTTTTATTAATTCCATTACTATATAATATAAGTTTCCTTCATGTCCAACATCATATACAGATACTATATTGGGATGTGTTAAACTTGCTACTGCTTGCGCTTCTGTATTAAATCTTTTAATAAATTCTTCGTCTGTAGTAAATTCATCTCTTAATACTTTTACTGCGACATATCTGTTTAATACATGGCATTTTGCTTTATATACTGTAGCCATGCCTCCATTTCCTATCTGTTCTATTATTTCATATCTATTCCCTAATAATCTACCTTCTAGCCCCATCTTAAACCTCCTAAGATTTTTTATCTATAATATATTTACATTTTTACTATAACTGTTGTTATATTATCTAGTCCTCCAGCCTTATTTGCTTTTTCTATTAAGTCTTTTGCTATATTATCAGATTCCTGTGTTATTATTTCTTGAATTTCTTTTGCTGGTACCATGTTTGTTAAGCCGTCTGTATTCATTTCAATTATATCTCCATCTTGTATACTTCTTTCTATAATATCTGGTTCTACATATGGTGCACATCCTAATGCTTTCATTAACATGTTTTTTTTAGGATGATGTTCCGCTTCTTTTGGTGTTATTGTTCCTTCATTTACTAGTTCTTGCACATAACTATGGTCTTCTGTTAATTTTTGCATTACTCCTCGCCTAATTCTATATATCCTGCTATCTCCAATATGCCCTATGTATAATTTATCTTTTATTATTAAGCAAATTTCCATTGTTGTTCCCATTCCTAATAGTTCTTCATCTTCTTGTGATTTTTCATAAACTACATTATTAGCATATTCCATTGCTTTAGATATCATGTTAAAAATTTTTTCTTTTTCTTCATTAGTTTGTTCTATATTTTTTTCTATATATTCTTTTACAGTTTCTGTTGCTGTTTTGCTTGCAATTTCTCCACCATTATATCCGTCCCATTCCATCTGCAACTATGAATAGTTTTAAATCGTTTTTGCTTGCATAATAATAATCTTCATTTTTTTCTCTTATTCTCCCTACGCTTGTCCCTGCATATATCCTCATATGTTGCCTCCTTCTTTCCTTCTCAACTGCCCACAAGCAGCTTCTATATCGTCTCCAAGTTCTCTTCTTATTGTTGCTACTATTCCACGTTCATTTAAGTAATCTCTAAATTTTATAACGTTTTCGTTTGTGCTTGTATCAAATTGACCGTTTTCTATTTTATTTATTGGAATTAAATTAACATGACATAATATTCCTTTTAATAGTTTTACTAAGGCTTTTGCGTCGTCTAAATTGTCATTGTTATCTTTTGCTAATGCATATTCAAATGATATTCTTTTGTTTGTTTTTTCTATATAATATTTACATGCTTTCATTAATTCTTCTATATTATATTTATTATTTATTGGCATCATTTTGCTTCTTTTCTCATTTGTTGTTGCATGTAAAGAAATTGATAATGTACATTGTAAGTCCATGTCTGCAATTTCATATATTTTTGGAACTAGTCCACATGTAGAAATACTTATGTGTCTTGCTCCTATGTTTAATCCTTTTGGATTGTTTATTGTTTTTATTGCTTTTATAACATTTTCAAAATTGTCAAGAGGTTCCCCTATTCCCATAAATACTACATTAGATATTTTAATGCCTGTATCTCTCTCCACTGCTAATATTTGTTCTGTGATTTCTCCTGATGTAAGGCTTCTTATAAATGCTATTCCTGTTGAAGCACAAAATTTACATCCCATTTTGCAACCTACTTGTGATGATACACATATACTATACCCATGTTTATATTGCATAAGTACTGTTTCAATTGCGTTTTCGTCTAGGACATCAAATAAGTATTTTTTTGTTCCATCTGAGGATTCTTGCTTTTTTATAATTTTATATTTGCCTAATGTATAATTCTCTGTTAGTTTTTCTCTTAATTCTAATGAAAGGTTTGTCATTTCATTAAAGTTTGTTACATTTTCTACATATATCCACTTAAATATTTGCTCTGCTCTATAGCTTTTTTCTCCTATTGAAATCATTTCTTCTTTTAATTCGTCTAAATTGTAATCTTTTATATTTTTCATATAATCCTTCATTCTATATTTTTATATCAACGTTATACCATAAAAGAAAATTTTTTTCAATACATTTACAATATATTTATTACTTAAATATATCTACAATATTATTCACCAAATAATCTATATCTTCTTTTGTGTTTTCTTTTCCTAGTGTTATTCTTAATGCTCCTTCTGCTTCTTCATTATTTAACCCTATTGCCATTAGCACATGTGATGGACTTGAGGCCCCTGTGTTACAGGCAGAACCTGCTGATGTACAAATTCCCTTTTCGTCTAATTTTAATAATAAGTCTGAACTGTCTTCTCCTAAAAATGATATATTTATATTTCCTGGTAGTCTATCTTTTCTCGCTCCATTTATTTTTATTTTTCCTATTTTGCTTTGCAATTTTTCTATACAATATTCTCTCAGTTCTATTAATTTTTTATTGTATTCTTCTATATTTTCATATGCTAGTTCTATTGCTTTTCCCATTCCCACTATTCCTGCTACATTTTCAGTTCCTGCTCTTTTTCCATTTTCTTGATGTCCTCCATCTTGTATTTCTTTAAAGTTTACTCCTTCTCTTACATATAATGCTCCTACTCCTTTTGGTCCATAAAATTTGTGTGCAGACATTGATAATAAGTCTATGTTCGTTTCTTTTACATCTATTTTTATGTTTCCTATCGCTTGCACTGCATCTGTATGAAATAGTATTTTGTGTTTTTTTGCAATCTTTCCTATTTCTTTTATTGGCTGAATTGTTCCGATTTCATTGTTTGCTGTCATTATTGATATTAAAATTGTACTTTGTTTTATTGAATTTTCTAGTTCTTGTAAATTTATTTTTCCTTCTTTATCTACATTTAAATATGTTACTTCTACTCCTTCTTGTTCTAATGTTTTACAGGTATTTAAAATAGCATGATGTTCTATTTTAGTTGTAATTATATGTTTTTTGTCTTTTTCATTTGCATATGCTATCCCTTTTAAGGCTAAATTATCACTTTCGCTTCCACATCCTGTAAAATATATTTCCTTTGTTTTTGCATTAATTGCTTTTGCTACCTTTTGTCTGGCTAAGTGTATTGCCATTTTGTTTTGTCTACCTATTGTATATGCTGATGATGGATTTCCATAGCTATATGAAAAATATGGTATCATTTCTCTTAAAACTTCTTCATCAACAGCTGTTGTTGCTGCATGGTCAAAATAATATATTCTATTCATAAATTATATTCTCCTTATTTATATATTATATTGTTTGATATTGAATTTAAGAACAATTTAATTATATTATCCAAAAAACGGACGCCCGAAGGGCGCCCCTATATTTCATATAATTAATTTTATTTATTCCATCCTTCTTTGTTTGTTTGTCTCTCTCTCGCTATTGCTAATGTATCATCTGGTACATCTTCTGTTATTGTAGATCCTGCTGCTACTAAGACGTCATTTCCTACTTTTACTGGCGCAACAAAGTTTACATTTGAGCCTATAAAGGCATTATCTCCTATTACTGTTTTATTTTTGTTTTTGTGTATATCATAGTTACATGTAATTGTTCCACATCCAATATTAGTGTCTTTTCCAATTTCACAGTCCCCCATATAACTTAAGTGTGGTACTTTTGTTCCTTCTCCTATTATTGTCTTTTTTATTTCTACAAAGCTTCCTACTTTTACATTATCTGCAATTTTACATTTTTCTCTTATATATGCATTTGGTCCGATTTCACAGTTTTTACCTATTTTTACTCCTGATTTTATTGTAGTGTTAGGGTGTATTACTGTATCAATTCCTATTTCTACATCATCATAGATATATGTAGAGTTCATATCTTCAATTGTAACACCTTTTTCCATTAATTCTGTATTTATTCTAAGTTTTAAAATTTGTGTTACTAATTCTAATTGGACTCTATCATTTACACCTAATATTTCTGTATTATCATCTATAATGACAGCACCTGTTTTTAGACCTTTTTCATTCATTATTTTTATAACATCTGTTAAATAATATTCTCCTTGTGCATTATTATTGTCTATTTTATTTAAGGCTAAAGACAATTCTTCAATGTCAAAACAATACACTCCTGCACCTATTTCATTTATTAATTTTTCTTCTTCATTTGCATCTTTTTCTTCAACTATAGATTTTACATTTCCTCCAATATCTCTAATTATTCTTCCATAACCTGTTGGATTTTCATAAATTGCAGTTAAAACTGTTGCATATTCTTTATCTTTTATACTTTTCTTAATTAAATTTTTTAAGGTTGATGGTCTTATAATAGGAACATCTCCTGATAAAACTACCACTTTTCCTTTCTTGCCTTTTAATAGTGGAAGTGCTTGTTTTACTGTATCTCCTGTACCTAAAAGTTCTTCTTGGTACGCATATTTAACAGAATCCTCTAATACTTCTTTTACTTGCTCTCTTTTATGTCCTACTACAGTTATAATATCATTTATTCCTGCTTCTTTTGCTATGTCTACAACTCTTTTTACCATTTCTTTTCCATATATTTTATGTACACATTTAGCTTTTTCTGTTTTCATTCTAGTTCCTTTTCCTGCTGCCATGATTATTCCTATTATTTCTTCCATAATTATAATCATTCCTCCTTATTTACGATTTATAATATTACATATATTATAAATTATCTTAAATTATTCAATTTTTAATGAATTGCGTGCGTTTATCTCCCCTTGTAAATACCATATGGCATTTCTTACAATTTCAATTTCTATTACTTTTCCTATTAAATCTTTGTTTCCTTCAAATATTACTACTTTATTTGTTTCTGTTCTTCCTGTTAGCATTTCATCATTGTTTTTACTTTTTCCTTCTACTAGAATTTTTTGTTTTGTTCCAACATATTTTTCACTATTATTTTCTGTTTGTTCTTCTACTAATGATTTTAGTTTATTAAATCTTTTATGTTTTGTTTCTTGGGGTATTTGATTTTCCATCTTATCTCCTGGTGTTCCAACTCTTCTTGAATATATAAACATATATACTTGTTCATAGTTTATTTTTCTTACAACATCTAATGTGTCTTCAAAATCTTCTTCTGTTTCTCCTGGGAATCCCACTATTATGTCTGTTGAAAATACTATTTCTGGGATTTCCTTTTTTATTTTTTGTGCTAATTCCAAATATTGCTCTTTTGTATATTTTCTATTCATTTCTTTTAAAACTTTCGTACTTCCTGATTGCAACGGGAGGTGTATAATCTTACAAATTTTGCTACATTCTTTTATTGCTTTTATTACATCTTCTGTAAAATCCTTTGGATGTGGCGATACAAATCTTATTCTTTCTATTCCTTCTATTTTATTTACATCTTTTAATAAGTTTGCAAAATTATAGTTTTCTCCACCATTATATGAGTTTACGTTTTGTCCTAATAGTGTAATTTCTTTATATCCTTTATTGGCAA
This sequence comes from uncultured Clostridium sp., assembly GCA_948471115.1. Taxonomy (GTDB): domain Bacteria; phylum Bacillota; class Clostridia; order TANB77; family CAG-508; genus CAKPSH01. The sequence continues at coordinate 29,676 of CAOKRJ010000006.1, read as the reverse complement.
GGCATTTAACCTCTTCTATAATATTTTCTGGTTTTCTACTTCTTTCTCTTCCTCTAACATATGGTACTATACAATAACTGCAAAAATTATTGCACCCATACATTATTGTAACAGATGCTTTTAAGTTATCATTTCTTTTTATAGGAATGTTCTCATATACTTTTCCAGCTATGTCTATAACATCCTCTATCCTTTTTTTCTCTTTTATTGCATTGTATAAGTCTTCTGGAAATTTATGTAATGTGTGTGTTCCAAATATAATATCTGTATAAGGATAGCTTTTTCTTATTTTTTCTTGAATATGCTTTTCTTGCATCATACAACCGCCAATTGCGATTATTGTTCCTTTTTCTTCTTTGGCTTTTTTTAGTTCTCCTAGCTTTCCAAATAATCTATCTTCTGCATTTTCTCTAACACAGCATGTATTCATAACGGCTAAGTCTGCTTGTTTTGATTCTTCTATTTTTGTATATCCCATTTTTTCTATCATTCCACATAGTTTCTCAGAATCGTTTTCGTTTAGTTGACATCCCATTGTAAGGATATTGTATGTTAATTTTTTGCCTTCATTTAATTTTCTTACTTTATCTATGAATTCTTTTTGGTATTCTATTTCTTCATTTATTTTCACTTTGAATTTCATTCCTCCTAATATACATGTTTTGTATTGTATCATAATTATTTTATTTTTTCAACTTAATAACCAATCTATCGCATTTATCTTTTTTATTCCATCATAGTCTGCTTCTAAATCATCGTCTAATGTTATTATATATTTAGGATAATTATCGTTTATTTTTTTTAGTGGTGTTAACTCTCTTTCTAATGTTTTTTCATCTCTTACTGAAAATGCTACTTGGTAATATTCTATTCCTTCAAAATTTTGTGCTACAAAGTCTATTTCGAATTCGTCTAATTTACCTATATATACTTTATATCCTCTTCTTAGTAATTCAAGATATATTACATTTTCTAAGATGTGTCCCATGTCTTGACCTGCTTTTTTTCCTAATAAATAATATCTTAGTCCAATATCCACTATATAGTATTTTTCCTGTGTTTTTAAATAATCTTTTCCTTTTATGTCATATCGATTTGCTTTATATAAAATATAACTATCTACTAATGCTTCTACATAATTTGCCACTGTATTGTATGATGTTTGTCTTGCCATTGATGTTAAGGTATCACTTATTTTTTTTATACTACAATTACTTCCTATATTATTAAATAAATATTTTATTATACTCTCTAATACATTTTTATCTGAAATACCTTTCCTTGATATTACATCTTTATAGACCACTGTATTAAAAATACCTTCTAAGTATATATTTATATTTTCTGGATTTACTGTATATAGTTCTATTGATTGAGGAAATGAGCTGTATCTTAGATAGTCTCTAAATTTCCTTGATAAATCTGTTCTATCCTCAAAAGCTGATATATATTCTTTAAATGATAATGGTAACATTTGAATTTCTATATATCTTCCAGAAAGTAATGTTGCAAGCTCAGATGATAACATATATGCATTAGAGCCCGTTATATATATGTCTACATTTTTATTAATAAATAACCCATCTACAGTTTTTTCGAATTCTTTAACATTTTGTATTTCATCTAGGAATATATATGTCATTTTCTCTTTTATTAGTTTTCCTTTTATATATTGATATAACTTTTTTCTATCAGTTAATTCTTCAAAATTTGGGTCTTCAAAATTTATTGAAATTATTTGATTTTCTTCTACTCCATTTTCTTTTAAGTATTTTTGAAATAATTCCATTAAAGTAGATTTTCCACATCTCCTTATTCCTGTTACTACTTTTATTATTTGCTTATCTTTAAAGTCTTTTAATATTTTTAAATAATTATCTCTTTTTATCATAGATTTTTCCTCCAACTATATTTTCATTATACTTCTTTTATATATTATAGTCAAGTTTTTTCAAAATATTGAAAAAACTTTGCAGAAAAACAAAGTTTTTACCAATTAATATTTTGTACTTTTTATATAAAACGGAGAAAAGCCAGCGAGGAAATGATTTCCTCTTTCTGGCTTTGTTGCATTTTATGTCAATCCTCAGTATTGTAATTTATGCCGAAGTCTCCCGTAAATCTATTTACGATGCCTGTTCTTTTAATTTTACTAAAATATTTAATGCCTCTATTGGTGTTAGTTCTTCTACGTTTATTTTGTCTATTTCATGTGCTATTTCTGCTATTTTATAATTGTACATGCTTAATTGACCTGATACTTCTTCTTTTTTCTCTTTTTCCAGTTTCTTTTGCCCTAACATACTTTTTCTTTCTAAGTTTTTTAATATTTCATTTGCATTTTTTAAAACTTCTTTTGGTACTCCTGCAAGTTTTGCTACATGTATTCCATAGCTTTCGTCTGTTCCACCTTCTACTATTTTTCTTAAAAATATTATGTCTTCTCCTTTTTCTTTTACTGCTATTGAATAGTTTTTTACTCCTTCTTGCTCATTTTCTAATTCTATTAGTTCATGATAGTGTGTTGCAAATAGCGTTTTTGCTCCACATTTTTCTCTATCTGATATGTATTTTGCTACTGCCCATGCTATTGATAGTCCATCATATGTTGAGGTTCCTCTTCCTATTTCGTCTAGTATTATTAAACTGTTACTTGTTGCGTCTTTTAATATGTTTGCAACTTCCATCATTTCTACCATAAAGGTACTTTCTCCCATGCTTAAATCGTCTGATGCTCCAACTCTTGTGAAGATTTTATCTACTACTCCTATTGTAGCTTTGTCTGCTGGTACAAAGCTTCCTATTTGTGCCATTAATGTTATTAATGCTACTTGTCTCATATATGTTGATTTTCCTGCCATATTAGGTCCTGTAATTATTGATAGTCTATCACTTGTTTTGTTTAAATAAGTATCGTTTCCTATAAAGCTTCCCCTTGGTAACATTTTTTCTATTACTGGATGTCTTCCATTGTTTATTATTATTTCTTCTCCATTATTTACTTCTGGCATTGTATAGTTCATATCTTCTGCAACTGTTGCAAATGATGTTAATACATCTAATGTTGCTATTATATTGGCAGATTTTTGTATTCTTTCTATTTGTGCTGCAATTTTATTCCTTATTTCTAAAAATAAGTTGTATTCTAGTTCTACTAATTTTTCTTCTGCTCCTAATATGTCTTCTTCTAATTTTTTTAGTTCTTCTGTTATGTATCTTTCTCCTGTTGATAGTGTTTGCTTTCTTGTATAATTTTCTGGTACTAAGTTTAAGTATGATTTTGTAACTTCTATATAATATCCAAATACTTTGTTATAACTAATTTTTAGATTCTTTATTCCTGTTTTTTCTCTTTCTTGTGCTTCTAATTCTACTAACCATTTTTTTCCGTTTGTAGTTGCTTCTTTATATTTGTCTGTCTCTTCATTATAACCGTTTTTTATTATGTTTCCTTCTTTTATTACTATTGGTGGATCTTCTACTATTGCTTTTTCTATTAATTCATGAATTTCTTTTACTTCATCTATATTTTCATATAGATTTTTTAACTTTGGAGATTTTGTTGTGCTTAATATTTGTTTTATTTCTGGTATTTTTCCTAAAGAGTTTTTTAATGATACCATGTCTCTTGCATTTGCATTTCCATATGAGATTTTTCCTACAAGTCTTTCTATATCATATACTTTTTTTAGGTTTTCCCCTATATCTGATTTTAGAATTAAGTCTTCTTTTAGTTCCTTGACTGCTTCAAGTCTATTATGTATTTCTTCTATGTCTATTAGTGGATCATTTATCCATCTTCTTAGATGTCTTCCTCCCATTGATGTTAAAGTTCTATCTAATACCCAAAGTAAAGTTCCTTTTTTGCTTTTGTCTTTCATTCTTTCTGTTATTTCTAAATTTCTTCTTGCTGTAATGTCTAGTGCCATGTATCTTGTTGTGTTATATATTTTTATTGCGTTTATATTTTCTATTTCCATTTTTTGCATTTGTGTTATGTATGATATTAAGGCATTTACTGCTGATACTACTAATAATTTATCTTTAAATTCTGTTATTTCATTTTCTTTTATGTCTAATATTTGATGTTTGTTTTTTATCTTCTCTATATCTATATCAAAGTATGTTTCGTCATATTTTGATATATAACATTTTTCGAATCTTTGAGAAATTCTGGACATTTCTTCTATTGTAGAACTCATTAATTCATTTGTTACTATTTCTACTGGTGAGTATCTTGCTATTTCGTCTAATAATTTTGAAAAGTTGTTAGTTTCTTTTATTTGTGTAGCATAAAAGTCTCCTGTTGATACATCACATACTGCTAGTCCAAAGAATAATCCTTGTTTATATATTGACATTATATAGTTGTTCTTTTTTTCATCTAATACTGTTTCGTCTAATACTGTTCCTGGAGTTACAATTTTTACTACTCCCCTTTTTACCATCCCTTTTGTGTTTTTTGGTTCTTCTAATTGTTCACATATTGCAACTTTATATCCTTTTTCTATTAGTTTTGCTATATATACATTTGCTGCATGATAAGGTATTCCACACATTGGAGCTCTTTCTTCCATTCCACATTCTTTTCCTGTTAATGTTAGTTCTAATTCTCTTGATACTTCTATTGCATCATCAAAGAACATTTCATAGAAGTCTCCTAATCTGTAAAATAAAATACAGTCTTTGTATTCTTCTTTCATATTTATATAATGTTGCATCATAGGTGAGTATTCTGCCATTTCGCTTACCTCCATTTTGATTCTTTTCTACATATTTCGTATTTTATCATATATATATCATAAATTCAATGTATTTGTTTTATTTTTACTCTTTTAGTAAATACATACTTTACCGTATACTCCTCCTCCTCCTGGTTGTAATTTTAGTTTTCCTTCTCTTCCTAGTATTATCTGGTTTGCAGTTTTTGAGCCTACAATTGCTTCTATATCATCAATTTCTATTTTGTGTAATATATTCATTTCTGTTCCAAATTGAGCTAAAAGTTTTTCTATTGTTCTTCCTCCTAGTCCTGGTATAAATGTTAATGGTATTTGATATATATATGGTGGTCTAAAGTTGGGACTTTTGCTTAATTTCTTATCTTTTATCATTTCTATTCTATCAAAAACTCCCATAGTAATATTTTTGCTATCACATGTATCACATTGTGTGACTGGAGCTCTTCCTTCTATTGTTTTTTCACAGATTTCACAATATGTTCTATGATATTTTCCTAGCTGAGGATTAAGTCCATAATTACATAATATTTTTCTATTATCTTCATTTTTTAATGCTTTTAATAATTCTTTAAAACTAATATCTTTAACCTGAATTTTATTATATTCCCTTGCAATTTTAGGTAATGAATGTGCATCTGAGTTTGTTAAAAATGTACATGTTTCTAGTTCTGATATTTGATCTGCTAAATATGTATCTGAGCTTAATCCTAATTCTATCGAAAATATTTTGCCAAACTTTTCTTTAAATATTTTTTTTAGTCTATCTGTACAATGTCCATAAAAACTTTTATGTGGCGTAAATGCATGTGCTGGTATTAATATTCCATTATATTTTTCTACTATATCAATTAATTCATATGCTGATATGTCTGCCCTTTGTGAACTTAATGTTATGTTTGATATATGTTTTTTCATCTCTTCTGAAAAACCCTTTATGTCTTTTAAATGTGGAAAGTAACACAGATTATGTGCACATCCCTTTTTTCCATCAGGTCTTTTTTCTGATGTTTCTATTTCACTTCCTAATATTATACAAAGCTTGTCTTTATATATTATTCCACCATCTTCTATTTCATATGCTTCTCCATTTTTTAAAAATTCTTCTATATCTTCTATTACATATGGTGAGGCACAGTCTATTATTCCTGCAATGTTTATTCCTTTTCTTTCTACACATTCTTTTGCTATATTTTCAAAGTTTAAACTCCTTGCTGCTGTTATTTTTATTGGTTTATTGTTTTTTGTTCTTCCTATATGAATATGTAAGTCTGCAAATATTTCATACATTTTTATCATCCTTTCTATATCTTATATCTCTTTTATTGCATTACGTGCTAGTTCATCACATCTATTATTATATTTATTTGTGCTATGTCCTTTAACTTTTATGAATTTTACTTTATATTTTTTTACTAATAAATCTAATTCTTGCCACAATTCTTTGTTTTTCACTTCTTCTCTTTGAGAATTTTTCCATCCATTTTTCTTCCATCCATCTATCCAATGGTTATTAAAGGCATTTACTACATACGCACTATCACTATATACCTCTACTTCACATTGCATTCTTAATGCTTTTAATCCTTCCAATACTGCTGTAATTTCCATTATATTATTTGTAGTATACTTTTCACCTCCAGATATTTCTTTTCTGTAATTTCTATACATAAGTATTGTTCCCCATCCTCCTGGTCCTGGGTTACCTGAGCATGCTCCATCTGTATAAATAATGACTTTTTCCATACTTTTTCTCCTTTTTTACAATATATTTTATATCTTTTTTTCAAAACTTGTTTTTTTACTAATTATATGATATTATAACAATAATCTTTTTTTTAGTAAAGGAGGTTTAAGTTAATTGGAATCTATTTTAGGCATAATTGGAGAATATAATCCTTTCCACAATGGTCATTTATATCAATTGCATAAATCTATTGAACTTGTTAATGCTAAACGTACTATATTAATTTTAAGTGGAAATTATGTTCAAAGAGGCGATTGTGCATTAATTGATAAATGGAAGAGAACCGAGATGGCTTTAAAGCATGGAGTTGATTTAGTACTTGAATTACCAATTCTTTGTAGTATATCTAGTGCAGAAAGCTTTGCCTCTAGTGCGATAAAAGTTTTAAATTCCCTAAAAGTTGTTAATTACTTATCATTTGGTAGTGAATGTGGTAGTCTCGAAATACTTTCAGAGTTTGCTAATGTTTTATCAAATGAGCCTCCTGAATTTAAAGCATTATTACAACATGAATTGTCAAAAGGGATTTCTTTTCCCAAAGCTCGTGAAAACGCTTTACTTCTATATTTGAATGATATTATTAAATATTCTAATATTTTAAATTGCCCTAATAATACTCTTGGACTTGAATATTTAATTGCTTTAAAAAATAGTAATTCTAAAATTAGACCACTTACAATTAAAAGACAATTTACAGAATATAATTCTACAGAAAGTATTAATGGCTTTGCTAGTGCAACTGCTATACGTGAAATGATTTATAACAATGATTATGATAATTTGTTTTCATCAATGCCTCAGTCTTCTTATGAGATATTAATGGCGGCTTTGCGTTCTGGTGAATTTGTTTGTGGTTTGCAAGATTTTGAAAAAGAAATTTTATTTTTATTACGTTGTATGTCGAAGGAAACCATAGCTAATTTACCTACTATATCTGAAGGTTTAGAAAATTCTATTAAAGAAGCTGCTTCTACTTGTAATAGTTTAGAGGAACTAATTCAAAAAGTAAAGTCTAAAAGATTTACTAGAACTAGAATTCAAAGAATATTGCTTTATACATTATTGGGTTATACAAAAGAGGATATGAATTTTATACAAGAAAATATACCTTATATTCGTGTTTTAGGTTTTACTGAAACAGGTAAATCTCTTTTATCTACTATATCTAAATCTAATAAAAAATTAAAAATTATTACATCAGTAAAACATTTTACTGATAGATGTAAAAACAAAAAAACTCTAAATTTATTGCAAAAAGATATTAGGTCAACAGATATATATACTCTTGGTTATAGAAATAATTCTCAGGCAAATTTGGATTATACTAAAAGATTAATAAGATTATAGAAAAAAGCCTAATTTAGGCTTTTTATTTATAATAATTTTACCAGTTTTTTTCATTTTTGCTGTAATCTTTGTTATGTTTTTTATATTTATTTTCTATTTCTCTTTGATCTTTAATTGCTTCTTCTTTCATATTTTGTATTTCGTTTTCTATTTTATCAGTATTATCCTGATTTTGTTTGTCTTCCTGCTGTTGATTATTATTGCTACTATAATTTTCCTCTTTTTGTAATTTTTCTAATCTCTCTATTTCTTTTTGAATATCCATTTTTAATTGTTCTGATTTTTGATTATGACCATTATTATCATTTCTGTTTGCACAACCATTTTCTGTTAAAATATCAATCGCAGATTCATATATTTGTATCGCTTCTTTTATACTGTCTTCATTTTTTTCATCTAATTGAACTGTTTTGCAAATAGCCAATGCATAATTAATTCTTATATCACATTCTTTATCTTGTGGAACAGTGCTCTTTAATGCTTTTTCATATTCTTCGATTGCCTTTTCATATTCTGCATTTTTATAAAGAATATTACCATAATTATAATTTGCTACATAACTTTGTGGAAAATTAGCAACTGTTAATATTTTGGCTTGTACTTCTGAATATTCGCCATTATTATACCTGTTTATTAGAATATTATTTAATACAATATTATATATTAATTTTAATGTTAAACATATTAAAATAATATAAATAATAAATATTTTTCTTTTCACTGCATTCTCCTTTTTTTAATTATAATATCTACTATAAGTAAAATTACTAAAGGAATTGCAAAATAGTAATATATATCTTGATATGTACTTATTTTTTTTTCAGTTGTTTGTGATGTAGATACCTGTTGTTTTATATTACTTATTTTATAATTAACATTAGAGGTTTTACTCATTTGTATATAATCAATTTTCAAATCACTTGCAATTTTTTTTAGATTGTTTTCATCTAACTTTGAAATTGCAGTTTCCCTTTCATTTTGTTCATTATAATAATATATATAATATAAGTCACTGTCTGGTTTATCTTCAAATGTACTGCTTACCATTTTTCCACCCGCTGTTGTCCCATATCCTAATACCGCTCCATTACAGATATATTTTCCTAAGTTTGAAAATGACCCCAATGTCTCACCTTTTTTCGTTATTTCTCCATCTGTTACAAAAAATATTACAGATTTTGTTGTTCCGTTCTGTCGTTTTTGTTCTTCTTTTAGTGTTTTCTCAAGTATATCTTTTACTAAGTTCATGGAACTGCCTTTAGCGTAAAAATCATTTTCCAGACTTATAGATTTCAGCTCAGCTTGTACCATATCTGTATCAGTTGTAAAAGGAATTACCTTTTTTGCGGTGTCTCCAAATGTAATTATTGAAAATTTACAATTTGATAATTCGTCTACAATGTAGCAACAATCATTTATTACTCCTTCAAATCTTTCTTTATTTCCATTATAGTCTAGTGCTCTCATACTAACACTTGTATCTATAACAAATAAAATACTTAAATCTGAGCTTATTGCCATCGCTTCCCCATTAGGTAACATAAACCTCAAATTTATAACAAATAATAACACTACAATTGTTATTTTTATTATATAATTTATAATATGCTTATCTATAAATTTTTTTTGTTTTTTATTTATTTGAATATTTTTTTTATCTGAACTACTATTTCTTGATTTGTTATTAAATATTATTAATATTATCAAAATAACACAAATTATAGTCATTAACCAAATTGGTATTATTGGATTTATTATCATAACTTAACTCTTTTCTCTATTATTATTAAAATTAAAAACAATATTGTAATACTTATTAAAAACATTTCTGGATGGTCAGTCACAAAAGTTTTTTTACTTGTCTTTTGTAAAGTCTTTTTTGTACCTTGTATTTCATCAATTAAATTAGATGTCATTATATCTAAATTACCTGTATAAAATTTTCCTCCTGCATTTTGCTCTACTGCTTTTTTATATGATGATATTTTCTCTTTTGATGTATGTATATTCATTTCAGTTGTTGGACAATATGCATATAAATTTATATCATATTTCTTACAGAGACTACACGCTTCTTCTAATGTAATTATTTCTTTTCCATTAACATCATTATCTGTTGCAAAAATAATTATTCTTGTCCTTTCCTTTTGTGTTTTTAAATCTGGAAATGAAAAAATAGTTCCGGGCTAATCCATTTCCTACTAATGAACTACCTTTTTCATTACTATTTGCAATTGTTCCACCACACCAAAATGTAAAGGTATCTATTCCTTTTTCATCTGTTGATATTGGAATATTTCCATTATTTTCAACTACTACTTCTAATTGTTCCTCTATTGTGTTAAGACATTCATTAATATAGTTATAGTCATCTGTTAAAGGGCAGTATACCATAGGGTCTGTATTGTATAATACTATTCCTATTCTATCTCCTTTTATACTAGGTACTATCTTTTTAAATTTTCTTATTAATTCTAAATTAACATCACATTCAGAAATAGATATATCTAATCCTATAAAAATATCTCTATTGTACTTATCTTCACTTTTTGTTTCAATTGATATTGGTCTTGCAACTAATATACTAGCAATCACTATACACATTGCATTTAATCCTATAATTGACTTTGATAAAATATTATATTTTTTTATTTTAGTTTTATAATACTCTGTTTCTTTTATGTATTTTGTATTAGCAACTTTTGTTCCAATGGTATATTCTCTTTTCTTTTTTAATTTTATAAGAAACAATGTTATTGAAAGTATTAAACATATGATTGTTACAATTGGGTACTTTAATTCCATTCGTTTATAACTCTCCTTGCTTTGTTTATAGAAGACTCAAAGTCTCCTATGGATTTACTTGCGAATTCTGGTTCATAGTATTCTTCAATTAATTCATACAAATTAGGTATATTTAATTTCTTGATTTCTCCTAAAGAATAGTTTTGAGTGGTAATATCAGTCATTTCAAAAACAAATAATCTGATATTTTCACTAATTAACTGATATGCTTTTCTTAACTCAATAATTTCACTATTATATCTATATTCTATTGAATCCAATTGATTTAAATATTTGTTTTTTATTACTGGTTTGTTTTTTATATTCTTTTCAGGAATTACTTCTATCTTATTCACTTTATTATTTTCTTTTACTTTTCTTGAATGTATTAAATAATAAGTAATTATTATAACAAGGCATAATACAATTATTAAAGGGATAACTGAATATACAAAAGGTTCCTGTAAATTAATAGATGTTTGCATTTTTTCGCCTTTCTAAAAGTTTAAATATATCATATACTATATCTTTTTGTTTATTTATTGTTGTTGTTGTAACTTTATACTTTTTAAATTTTTCCTTTGTTTCATTATAAATTTTACTTTTTATCTCTAATTCTATTTTTCTTAACTCTTCATCCTCTAAAATATAATTTGGAATATAATTACCTTTGTCAACATCAAAAGAATTATTTGCTGTCATAAATGCATCCGAAATGTTTATAAACATTACATCATGAAGTAATGATAAACGTTTTAATGTTTCTTCTGAAATACTGCTCATTCCATCTATATCAGTTACAATAAATATAATCATTTTTCTTCTAATAAATTTCAAAACATAGTCTATTAAATTTTCTAAATTATTTTCTGAATCAATTTGCCTTTCATAGAAATTAAGTATATTTTCTATGTTGTAAAGTCCAGTTTTAAATGGAAATATTTTTATCCTTTCTTTTCCTTTACAAATAGCACTAATTGCATCACCATGTTTATCTACTAAATAAGAAATTGTTCCTATGCACATTAATGCAACTTCCTTTTTGGAGTCTAAGTCTTTTGTATCTGCTAACATCTTTTTTCCTGAATCTAATATAAATAATATATTATGTTTCTTTTCTGCTATATACTGTTTTATTAAAATTTTGTTAGACCTGGCTGAAGCTTTCCAGTCTATATCTTTTACATTATCTCCAATTACATATTCTCTTAAATCTCCAAAATTCATACTTTTTCCTTTGTATATAGAATTATATGAACCCTCTAATATATTTGAAGTTTTCCTTTTTGTATAAATTTCTAGATTAGCTTTTATTTTTGTAATATATTTCATATTCATCATAATATCTCTTTTCCCCTTACATCAGTTTATGGTGCTTTTATTGAAGATATTATCGCTTCTATTATTGTCTCTACTTGCACTTCATCTGCAATAGCTTCAAAGCTTAAAGTTATTCTATGCCTTAATATACTATAACTTAATGCTTTAATATCATCTGGTGTAACATAAGTTCTACCATTTATTAATGCTAGTGCCTTACTTGCCTCCATAAATGAAATCGAAGCTCTTGTACTTGCACCATTTATTACATATTTTGCAAGTTCTGGTCTTATAACTTTTGTTGCATTTCTAGTTGCATATACTATACCAATTATATATTTCTTTACTGCATCATCTATATATACCTTTTTACTTAAATCTTGTAAATATTTTATTTCTTTTATACTTATACATCTCTCTGTTTTTGCAAATATATTGCTTTCAATTCTATTTAAAATTTCAAGTTCTTCACTTTCGTTAGGATAGTTTAAAGTTTCTTTAATTATAAATCTATCTTGTTGTGCCTCTGATAAAAGATATGTCCCTTCTTGCTCTATTGGATTTTGTGTTGCAATTACTATAAATATTTCTGGCAATTTATAAATTAGCCCCCCTATACTTACTTGTCTTTCTTGCATTGCTTCTAGCATTGCACTTTGAGTTTTAGAACTTGATCTATTAATCTCATCTAAAAGTACAAAATTAGAATATACAGGTCCAATTTTTGTCTCAAACTCTCCTGTTTTGGCATTATAAGTTTGAGTACCTATAATATCACTTGGTAATAAGTCTGGAGTGCATTGTATTCTCGAAAATTTGCCTCCACAGCTTTCAGTTAACACCTTTGCCGCTGTTGTCTTAGCTAATCCTGGTACTGATTCTATTAATATATGCCCATCTGCAATTAAAGATATTAATAAAGATATCTGTAAATTTCTTTGTCCTACTATTCTAGATGTATAATATGTTGAAATTGCTTTAATTATTGCATTGCTTCTTTGAATTTCTTCATCTGAAATATTATTTTTTTCCATTTTTAACTATCAATCCTTCCTAAAAGAGAGAAAAGATTTAAAATCGATTGCTTTTAATGCCTTTCCTCTTTTATCTTTATTAGTATAATTTATTTTATATCTATAATATATTTTTATATTATCAAATATTTTTTTTATTTTCAACATTTTTACAAAAATGTTATAGAATTTGGGCAAATGTAATATTTTTGTAATATTTTTAATTTTTATCTTATAATGAATTGTATTTTTAGTAATATAATTGATTTTTCATATCAAAAGAGCAAAAATATCCTTTAGATATTTACTAAAGGATATTTGCAATTCTTTTCATTTATTACTACTTAAAATTTTTATTTAACATCTATTATTTTTCCTAATGTAATTTTATTTTCATCTTTTCTATGACCTGCTACTACTAATCTATCTCCTACTTCTAATATTCCACTCGCTTTTAATTGCTCGACAGCAGCATCTACTGTTTTGCAACCACATTCCTTTGTTTCCATATAAACTGGGAATACGTCTCCATATACAGACATTTTATGATATGTTTTCTTGTCATCTGTAACTGCTATTATTGGACATACTGGTGATAAACCACCTATCATTCTAGCTTCTTCTCCATCTTTTGTGCATACTATAATTGCATCTGCATCTACATTTGCTGCAGTAACACATGTTGTATATCCTAGTGTTTTTGTTTCATCAGCTGTTTCTGAATCATATCTATTTTCATAGAATCTTTTTTCATAATTTACATTAGCTTCTGTTTCTTCAGATATTTTAACCATTGTGTCAACGCAAAGTGCTGGGTGTGCTCCCATTGCTGATTCTCCTGATAACATTATAGCACTTGTTCTATCATAGACAGCATTTGCAACATCACTAACTTCTGCTCTTGTAGGACGTGGATTTTTTGTCATTGATTCAAGCATTTGTGTAGCTGTTATAACTGGTTTCCCTACTTCATTGCATCTCTTAATGAAATGTTTTTGTACTGCTGGAACTTTATAATATGGTATTTCAACCGCCATATCTCCTCTTGCAACCATAATTCCGTCTGATGCTTCTAATATTTCCTCAAAATTATCTATTCCTTCTTGGCTTTCAATTTTTGAAATAATTCCTATTTTTTCTCCACCATTTTCATCTAATAATTTTCTTATTTCTTGAACATCTGATAATCTTCTAACAAATGAAGCAAATATATAATCAAATCCTGCTTTTGCTCCGTTTGTTATATCATCTATATCTTTTGCCGCAAGTGCTGGTAGGTTTATAACAACTCCTTGAATGTTAACTGTTTTTCTACTTCCTAGCATTCCTGAGTTTAATGCTTTACATACTACATCTTTTCCAACTACTTCTTGAACTTCAAATTCTATAGCTCCATCATCTACTAGAATTTTTGCTCCTGGTTTTACATCTTGATATAAATTTTTATAGCTTATTGATGTTTTTGTCTCATTTCCTACTATTTCTTCATTAACAAATGTGAATGTTTGTCCTTCTTTTATTTCTACTTTTTGGTCTCCTGATTCTTGTTTTCCTGTTCTTATTTCAGGTCCTTTAGTATCTAAACATAGTGCGATTGGTTGATTTAATTTTTCTCTTATCATTTTTATTCTTTCAATTTTTTCTGCATTTTCATCAAATCCTCCATGTGAGAAATTAATTCTTGCAACATTCATTCCTGTATTAATTAATTTTGTTAGCATTTCTTCTGGTTCTGCTGCTGGTCCAATTGTACATGTGATTTTTGTTCTTCTTAAATTTTTCATTTAAATCCTTCCTTCTTTCTGATTTTTCTCGTACTAATAATATAGTGTTACTACATTATTAAAATTTCTATGTTAGTATAACACAAATTAAGTTCTTTGTATAGCTTTTTTTTATTTTTTTTATATTAGTTTAGAATATTTTTAATTTCATTTTGACTTAAATATCTCCATTCTCCTATTTTTAAGTCTTTTACACCTATGTTGCCTATTTTACTTCTATGTAATGCCATTACATTTCTTCCAATTGCTTCACACATTTTTCTTACTTGTCTATTCTTTCCTTCATGTATTGTTATCTCTATTCGGGATATATTTTTTTCAGTGTCTGTTTTTAATATTTTTACTTTTGCAGGACGTGTTAAATAGTCTTCTATTTCTACTCCACTTTTTAATTTTTCAATTTCTTCATATGTTATAATTCCTCTTAATGTTGCGACATATGTTTTTGTTATCTCATGACTTGGATGTGTTATTTTATATGTAAAGTCTCCATCATTAGTTAATATTAATGCTCCAGATGTATACATATCTAGTCTTCCAACTGGTACTATTCTTTTATTTATTCCTTTTATTAAGTTTAGTACTGTTTCTCTATTAAATTGATCTTTTGTTGTTGTTACATATCCAATAGGCTTATTTAGTAATATGTATATATTTTCGTTTTGCTTTGCTACTTTTTTATTGTTGAAATATACTATATCTTTTTCTGTATTTATTTTTGCTCCTAATTCGGTCACAGCTTTTCCATTTACTTGTACTTTTCCTTCTTGTATATATTCTTCCGCTTTTCTCCTTGATGCAATCCCACATTCTGCTAGATATTTTTGTAAACGTATCTCATTTTTTTCCATTTTGTTCTACTCTTTAACACCTTTCATTCTTATTCTTTATAATTTACTCTTATCTTCTCTCCTATTTATTTATTAATGATATTATTATTACTAGTATTATAACTACTATAGGAAATCCTAACATTAAAAGCCCAAATCCACGTCTTATTAAGACATATTTATTAATTCTTTTATTTTTCTTTTCTTCTGGTTGTTCACTTGTTTCACTTGTTTTTTCATCATTTATGTTATTAGATACAAATGGATATATTAATTCTAATGATTTATTATAATCAGTTTCATTTACGAAAATTCTTTTTCCTTGAATAGATTGTCCCATATACAAATTCATATAGGAACCACTGCCATCATTTCTTCTAATGCATTGAATGTTATTTTCTGTTAAAATCGCACAAACTTGATTTATTTCATATTCATCTGTGCTACAAAATAATTGTATTTCCTTATCCTCTTTCATACTCTTACCTCCTACGATTTTTATTAACATACTATTTATATTGTTTTGGTATCGCAAGTATCTATTATGTTTTGAAAATACTCTGGTATTGGTGCTTCAATTTTCATCTCCTTTCCTGTTGTTGGATGCACAAATTCAATTTGTCTAGCATGTAACATTTGTCCTTCTACATTAAATGGATTTTTTCCATTTGAATAAATATAGTCCCCTACTATCGGGTAGCCTATTTCTGCTAAATGTACCCTTATTTGATGTGTTCTTCCTGTATCTATTTTTATTTCTAATAATGTAAAATTCTCATATCTTTTTAAAACTTTAAAATGTGTTATAGCCTCTTTTCCATCTTTTGTGACTGCCATCTTTTTTCTATCCTTTTTGCTTCTTCCTATTGGCATATCTATAGTTGCTTCATTTTCTTTTATTACTCCTCTTACTAATGCTATATATATCTTTTTAGTTTGTCTATTTTTTATTTGATTACTAATATTTATATGTGCTATATCATTTTTTGCAACAATTAATACTCCAGAAGTATCTTTGTCTAGTCTATGTATTATTCCTGGCCTTATTTCTCCCCCTATACCAGAAAGACTGTTTCCACATAAATTCATTATTGCATTTACTAATGTTCCATCTGGATTTCCATTTGCTGGATGTACAACTATTCCCTTTGGCTTATTTACAACTATTATTTCTTTATCTTCATATAAAATTTCAATAGGAATGTCTTGTGCAATTATATCAACCTTTTTAGGTGTTTCCTTTTGTATTGTTATTTCATCTCCTATTTTGGTCTTATATGAAGACTTTGTTGTTTTTCCATTTACTAAAATATTTCCTTCATCTAATAGTCTTTGAATTGCAACTCTTGATAATGTGTCTTCTATTAATACTATTGCTTTATCTATTCTTATACCTGCTTTTTCTTCATCTACTATATATGTGTCCATTTTTAATATTCCTCCATATTACATCTTATTTGGGGCTAGCCTTCGATTGACGGACGAGCAATTGCAGTAAAATTTGCTTTGCAAATTTTTCAAGACTCATTCATGAAAGTATAAAAATAATAAAATAAATTTTCTTATTTTTATATTTTCTCTCATTTCGTCCTCCCCTACAAGAGTTGTTTTAATTACCTTTAAATTTCTACTATATTTCTTTGGAAAATCCAAAAGTAATCGTCCTGATATATATCTGTATAATTATTATCTTTTTCTAATAACATTTTTAATTTACTATCTGCATTTGTTATTATATGTGTAATTCCATATTCCTCAAATTTGTCTTCATAGTATACTCCTAAACTTGCAATATTTAATGCATCATAGAAAATGTCCTTTTTATTAAATTCTGGACTATATAAATCACATCTTGAATCTATAAATACTGGTATATCTTTGTATAACAAATAACTACCAAAATTATAGTTATTATATAGTTTTATATTATCGGCATTTAAATTATTTAAGATAAATTCACTTGCTTGTACTGGATATAAAGCTTCATTTACATATTTATCATCAATTTTTGGACGATAAAATGTTATACCACAAAGTATTAAAACTAATGTTATTACTAATGTTCCATATGGTTTTACAAATTCTTTTATTATTTTATTTTCTATACCTTCTTTATCATATTTGTTTATAAAGTCCATTATTATTCTATTTAGAGAATATACTCCTATCAATGCTAATATTGATACTTGTCTTCTTGATGTTAACGTTAATATAGTTAATCCTCCTAGCATGAATAAGTCCTTAAAGCTTACTTTTGTATCTGTAAATATTAAAAATGTTAATAGTATTGTTAGAATTATTAATGCATCTATTGAGTCTATTAATACTATTGGAAGGTGCTCTGATATACTTGCAGTTGTATTTCCACTTAGTAGTTTAATCATATGTGTATAAGGTTCGAAGCTTGTTTGTGGTGTTAGTAATCCTGAAAATAGACATATTGCTAATACTAATATTAACCATTTTATATTAGTTCTTCTTTCTATTTTTATTCTTAATGATTTTTCTTCCATCTTTTTGACTGCTACACTGCCTCTAATTATTTTTTCCCCTAATTCTTCTGTTTTGTTTTTTAGTATTTCAATTTTATTATTTATTTTATTTTTCTTATTTTCGTCTTGTACCTTTTTTAATGTTTTTTCTAGTTTTTTTATTCTATAATTAGTTACAATTCTCTTTGTTCTAAATGATAAATTTGACTCTATTAATTTTATTAATAATGCTTCTCCTATATATGGTAATGCTAGTATAAAGAATAAATACCATACTGCTGCATGACAATTTGCTATTAATGTTGCTATTATAAATAATCCAATTGCATATCTTTTCTTTTTTGTTTTTAAAAATTGTTCTATACATAGTATTTCTAGTGTAAAGAATATATATGAAACTAGTTGGGCTCTTGCTGCTATAAAGTTTCTTAATAGATATATAACTCCTAAACTTAAAATAAATGATACTATATAGTTTTTGTTTATTTTGACATTTGTTTTATATATTAATATTCCTAATATTGATGCTAAAATCATTGTTGATATATATATTGCTGTCATTCCTCCTGTTTCTGCATTTATTCCCATGTTTGTAGCTATATTTTCCCCCATATTATATATTAAATATATTCCTGTATCATATAACCAATGAGGATATGTATATTTTAAGTCTTTATGCCAAGAGAATGTATCTTTCATGTCTATTGTTCCAGTTTCTGTAATGTGTTCTCCTATTTTTATTGTGTAAAATGTATCATTTTGTAGTGTCTTTGGTGATATTGTTATGCAAAATACTATTATACATATTATAGCTATTATATTAAATTTCTTTTTCGTTTTATTGTCCATTTCCATATTTATTAACAACCTTTCTCTTTATTTTTTACAGACCGTAACTAAGAATTTCTACTGCACATCTTATTCCATCTGCTCCTGCTGATGTTATTCCTCCTGCATACCCTGCACCTTCTCCACAAGGATATATTCCTTTTATATTTGATTGTAATTTTTTATTTCTTAATATTGTTACTGGAGATGAACTTCTCGTCTCTACTCCTGTTAATATTGCATTAGGATTTGCAAACCCCTTAATTTTTTTATCGAAATATATTATTCCCTCTTTTAAGGTTTTAGATACAAAATCTGGTAATATATCATTTAAATTTGATAATGTAACTCCTGGTCTATATGTAGGTTTTATTTCTCCTATTATATCAGATTTTATATTATTTATAAAGTCTTCTACTCTTTGAATTGGTGCATAATAATTACTTCCTCCTAATTTAAAGGCAGCTTCTTCTAATTTCCTTTGAAATTCTATCCCCTTTAAAGGATTTTCTCCTTTTCCTACGTCTTCTGGTGTAATGTTTACTAGAATTGCACTGTTTGCATTAATTCCATTACGCGAAAATGTACTCATTCCATTTACTACAATTGTACCTTTTTCACTAGATGAGGCTATCACTTCTCCTCCTGGACACATACAAAAAGTGTAACAAGAACGTCCATCTTTTCCATGATATGCTAGTTTATATTCGGCTGGTGGAAGTTTTAATTTTGTTTTCGTTCCATATTGAGATTCGTTTATCATAGTTTGTAGATGCTCAATTCTTAATCCAACTGAGAAATTTTTTCTTTTCATTTCTATATTTCTTTCGTGTAATTTGTAAAAGGTTTCTCTAGCACTATGGCCAATAGCTAGTACTACTATATTTGTTTCTATGTCTCTTTTATCTGTTATAACTTTTGCTATTTTTCCATTTTCTATCTCAAAGTCTATTACTTTTTCATTAAATAAAAATTCTCCACCAAGTCTTATTATTTCTTCCCTCACATTCTTAATTATTTGAATTAGTTTATCTGTTCCAATATGTGGTTTACTTGTATATAAAATTTGCTCTGGTGCTCCAAAATTGTAAAATTCCTGTATTACCTTTTTGGCATAAGGGTTATTTACTCCTGAAGTCAATTTTCCATCTGAAAAAGTTCCTGCTCCTCCTTCACCAAACTGTACATTACTTTGTGTATTTAGTTTTCCTGTTTTCCTAAATTCTTCAACATCTTTTTGCCTCTCTTCTATTTCTTTTCCCTGTTCTATTATTATTGGTTTTATTCCATTTTGTACTAATGTTAAAGCACAGAATATTCCAGCAGGTCCTGCTCCTACTATTACTGGTCTTGTTTTTATACAATTTTTACAAAGATTTATGAGTTCTATTTTTTCTTTTTTTATTATCTTAGCCTGCTTTATTTTGTTATTTGCTTCTATATCTATTGTATAATTGTAAAATATATCATTTTTGTCTCTTGCATCTACAGATTTTTTATATATGTTCCATGATAGTATATCTTCCTTACTAATTCTATATTTTTTACAAATAAATTCTATTAACTCTTCCTTATCTAATTCTTCCCTTATCTTTATATTTTCTATTCGATACATATAACTCTCCATTCATGTCCATTATTATAACACAAATTTTTAAATTTGTGAAATTTGCTTTTCTGACTTGTATATTTTTACCTATAGTGTTATAATTTTTTATATAGTAAGAAAATTATCCTAGTGGGATAAGTTTCTGCACTAGATAATTATGCGAATTATTAAAATTCCTTTGCGGTTACTACCGCTTAGAAATTCTTAAAATTCGTGTTTTTACAATTTACATTAGGAGGTGATAGATTATGGATAATTTGGAAAGCATATTAAAAAATTTTCTGTCAGAGTTTAAACAGGAAATGCAGGAATTTAAGGAAGAAATGCGTACCGAAATGCAAGAGTTTAAAGCTGAAATGCATACCGAAATGCAAGAGTTTAAAGCTGAAATGCGTACCGAAATGCAAGAGTTTAAAGCTGAAATGCGTGCTGAAATGCAAGAGTTTAAAACTGAAATACGTGCTGAAATGCAAGAGTTTAAAACTGAAATGCAAGAGTTTAAGCAGGAAATGTTAGATTTTAAGGCTGAAACAGAAGCATCATTTAAAATCGTTAACTCAGAAATTTCAAATATTAAAAGCTCTATAATAACACTAAGAGAAGACATGGAACACAATTTTGCTTCGGTTAGAGCAGAAATTAAAGAAACAAAAGAAGATATGGAACGCAATTTTGCTTCAGTTAGAGCAGAAATTAAAGAAACAAAAGAAGATATTAAAGAACTAAGAGTGGATTTTAATGAATTAAAAGAAAAAGTTGACCTTCTAGGAGCTAAAGTTGATACTCATACTTTACAGCTTTCTTCTCTTGAAAATAGTGTTCGTACACTAAATTTTAGGGCAAATTCTTTTCTTACTCGTTTTAACTCTATAGAGACTGATTTACAGCCTCTTAAGCAATCAAATACTTAAAATCTCTTGTCTGCTATAATTTTTTATATGTATATACATAGCAGAATTTCTCAAATTAATATTAAAAATAGATTGCTTAATTGCAATCTATTTTATTTTACTTATTGCTAATCCATCTCCTGTTTCTAATATTTCTGTTTCTAAGTTTGGATTTTCTGTAATTTCTTTTATATATTCTCTTAAATTTCTTACTGCTGTTCTTTGTTTATGTTTGTTATAGTCACTCATTACATATCCCTTATATAATATATTATCTGCAAAAATTATTCCATTAGGTTTTATTAGTCTTAATGCTTCATTTAAAAAGAAGGTATATTTTCCTTTTGCTGCATCTATAAATACTACCTCATATTTATTATTTAATGTCGGTAAGGTTTCTACTGCATCTCCTTCTAATATATTTATCTTGTCTTCTACTTCTGCTCTTTTTATATTTATCTTTGCTTTCTTTACTCTTTCTGTATCACGTTCTATTGTGTCAATTTTACCATTTTCTGATAAAAATTCACTAAAACATATTGCAGAATACCCTACAGCAGTTCCTATTTCTAATAAGTTATTAACTTTCTTATCTTTTAGTGTTTCTTCTATTACATTTAATGTATCATCCATGATTATCGGAATATGCTCTTTTAGTGCTTCTTCTTTTATTTTTAATAATTCTTCTTTATTCATTTTATTTATATGACCTTATATTGTAAATTGAAAAATAATTGTTATTTCACTAGGCAAACAAGATTGAAATCAATGAGACGTACTAGTATACGTTGATTTGATTTCAATCGAAGTTTAACAACGTGAAATGGCAATTATTTTTCAATTTTATTTCTTGAGGCACGTTCCCTTTCTTTAGAATTTAATATCTTCTTTCTTAATCTAATAGATTTTGGAGTTACCTCTACTAATTCATCGTCTTGAATAAATTCTATAGCTTGTTCTAATGACATTTGTATAGGTGGTACTAGACGTAATGCATCATCTGAACCTGAAGCTCTTGTATTTGTTAAATGTTTCTCCTTACATACGTTTATAGCTAAATCTTCTGAACGAGAGTTTATTCCAACTATCATTCCTTCATAAACTTCTACTCCAGCTCCTATGAAAAGTTCTCCTTTGTCTTGTGCATTATATAATCCATATGTGATTGATGTTCCTGGCTCAAATGCAACTATTGTTCCTCTTACTCTTGATGTTATATCACCTTTATATGGTGCATATGAGTCAAATACATGATTCATTGTCCCATTTCCTTTTGTGTCTGTCATAAATTCAGAACGGTATCCTATTAGTCCTCTTGCAGGAATTTTGAATTCTACTCTTGTATGACCTGCCTCTGCTGGTTCCATATTTACCATTTCTGCTTTTCTTCTACCTAATTTTTCAATTACTGTACCTATGCAATCATCTGGAACATTTACTACTAAGTTTTCTATTGGTTCACATTTTTCTCCATTGATTTCTTTTATAATAACTCTTGGACGAGATACTAATAATTCAAATCCTTCTCTTCTCATATTTTCAATTAGTACAGATAAGTGTAATTCTCCACGTCCTGCTACTTCAAATGAATCTGCTTGAGATGTTTCTTTTACTCTTAGACTTACATTTCTTTCAAGTTCTTTGTATAATCTATCCCTTATATGACGTGATGTTACAAATTCACCTTCACGTCCTGCTAATGGTCCATTGTTTACACTAAATGTCATTGTTACTGTTGGCTCGTCTATATCTACAAAGTCTATTTTTTCTGGATTGTTAATATCACAGATTGTTTCTCCTATTCCAATATCTGCAATACCAGAAATTTCAATAATGTCTCCTGCTTTTGCTTCTTCTACTTCTTCTTTATTTAATCCAACATGTGTGTATACTTTTACTATTCTTCCATTTACTTTTTTGTCTTCTTTTTTACATATAACTACTGACATTCCTGTTTTTACTATACCACGTTCAACTCTACCTACTGCAATTCTTCCTACATAGTCATCATAGTCAATGTTAGATACTAACATTTGCATTGGACCTTCTTCATTACAGTCTGGTGCTTTTATTGTTTCAACTATTGTTTTAAATAAGCAATCCATATTTCCATCTGGAGCTGATAAATCTTTTTTTGCGATTCCTAATTTAGCAGATGTATATACTACTGGGAAATCTAATTGTTCATCTGTTGCATCTAGTTCTATAAATAAACTTATAACTTCATCTAATACTTTGGCTGGGTCTGCTCCTGGTCTATCTATTTTATTTATTACTACTATTGGTTTTAAATTTAATGATAATGATTTTTTTAAAACTTCTCTTGTTTGAGGCATTGTTCCTTCAAAGGCATCAACTAAAAGTAATACTCCATCTACTGTTTTTAAAACTCTTTCTACTTCTCCTCCAAAGTCTGCATGGCCTGGTGTATCAACTATGTTTATCTTTATGTCTCCATACATTACAGATGTATTTTTCGCAAGTATTGTTATTCCTCTTTCTTTTTCAATATCGTTTGAGTCCATAACTCTTTCTTCTACTTGTTCATTTTCTCTAAATATATGACTTTGCCTTAGTAATTGGTCTACTAATGTTGTTTTACCATGGTCAACGTGCGCAATTATTGCTATGTTTCTTATTTTTTGATTACTCATTTTTTTGTATTCATTCCTTTCTAAATAACTAATACGCCTTTCAGAACAAAAGTGGCTTTGCCACGCGGGCGATTACTAATCGCCCCTACATTCTATGGCGACTTTGTAAAAGTATAACAATTGATTTTTTATATACGATAAAAAACTTTTAGGGACACGTATACCGTGTCCACTTTTAAATAATTATATATTATATCTCATATTTTTTCGTTTGTCAACTTAATCATATTTTCCATTAAGTCTTTTGCTACATTTTCTATTTCTTCTTTTTCTAATTTCTTTTCTTTTGGTTTTATTGGTTTCCCAAAATTTATTATGACTTTAGAGAATGGTTTATATGTAGCTTGTATACCCACTGGTACTATTGGAACTTTTGCCATATTTGATATTACCACTGCTCCACTATGTATTTTTCCATTTTTTTCTATACCATTTCTTGTTCCTTCTGGGAATACTAAAAGTATATTTTTATCCCTTAATATTTTTATACTTTGTTTTATAACTGTTGTGTCATGTGCTCCTCTTTTTACAGGTAATACTTTTGTTTCTTTTGCTAAAAATTTTACAAATTTGTTTACAAATAATTCTTGTTTCGCTAGTATATATATGTCATTTCTTTTCATTTTAGCTACTATAACTGGAGGATCCCAATTACTTAAATGCTTTGGCGCTAATATATATGCACCTTCTGGTAAATTTTCTTCTCCATGTTTTTCTATTCTAAAATATATTGAAAAAAATAGCTTTAGGAAAAATTTTATTATTGCTCTAATCATTTTTATATTTACCCTTCTTAATAATATTAATTGTAAGGGCACATTGAATGTGCCTTTTTTTCTTTTTATAATGGGCACATACAATGTGCCCATACATTATATATTTTAATGTATTTTTGAATTTATTATGTCTTCTACCTCTTTAATATTTTCTTCTATGTTTTTTCCTGTTGTGTCAACTAATATTGCATCTTCTGCTTGTTTTAGTGCTCCTATTGGCTTATTTCTATCATTATAGTCACGCACTTTTATGCTTTCATATACTTCTTCATATGATAGTTCTTTGTCTATTCCTGTTTCTTGATTTTGATTATATCTTCTCCAAGCTCTTTCTTCTAATGAAGCATCTAAGAATATTTTTACTGTTGCATTTGGAAATACTACTGTTCCAATGTCTCTTCCTTCCATTATAACGTTTTTTCCTTCTGCTAATTTTCTCTGAAGGTTGACCATTTCTTCTCTTACTTCTTTAATTGTAGATACTGATGATACAAAGTTGTTTACATCATCTTCTCTAATTCTTGTAGTTACATTTTTTCCATCTAAGTAAACTTTAGTTTCTGCATCTTCTAAAACCATTTCTATTTTTATTTGTTTTAATAGTTCTGTTATTTTATCTAGTTCATCTAGTTTTATCCCTCTATCAAGTATTGCAACAGTAACACATCTATATGTTGCTCCTGTATCAATTGTTATTAATCCTAAGTCGTCTGCAACTCTTTTTGCTATTGTTCCTTTCCCCACTCCTGCTGGTCCATCTATGGCTACTACAAAAGACATATTTTTTCCTCCTTAATTATTATTTGGCATTTTTAGTGTTTTTGCCAATATTATAATATT
This sequence comes from uncultured Clostridium sp., assembly GCA_948471115.1. GTDB lineage: Bacteria > Bacillota > Clostridia > TANB77 > CAG-508 > CAKPSH01. The sequence continues at coordinate 4,023 of CAOKRJ010000006.1, read as the reverse complement.
CTGTATATTCATTGCTGTTAGTTTTTCTATTTCTTTTTTGCATTTTACTTTAAAGTCTTTTAAAGCTTCTTTTACATTATACCCATATATTAATGTTACTTCTATATATATTGAAGGTCCTACATCATTTTTATTAATTCTTACTCGATTAATTTTATCTATTTCATAAGTTTTTGTGGCTAAGTATTCTATTATTTGTTTGAATACATTATCTGATATGGTGAATTTCCCATTATAACTAAATGTAGGTCTTATTATTGATTTTTCATCAACATAAGGTTCATTTCCATATCCTTTAGATTTGAAAATTTGTAGAGGATCTAATATATATCCTGAAAAGTCTTTTTTTATCTCAAATGTTGGTACTGGTATTACATGTTTTCCTTCTGTGACTCTTACATTGTGTGCTCTTTCCATTTCTTCTGGTGTTGCTACATCTTCTATGTGAATTATTTTTGTAATCTCTGGTAGTGCTAAGTTATGTGCTATTTTTTGCACCATTCCATCTGAGGTTCCTAAAATCATTATACTTTCTGGTTTGTATTCTTCTATTGCTTTTTGTATTTCGGCTTGTTCTAGTTTATTTAAAAATAATGCATGTTTTACTGTTTCTATTTTTGTGTCTGCCTTTTTAGCAGAGGTTCCTGCTATTATTTTATTATCATTTATAAATAAACCATCATCTATAATATATTTTATATTGTTTTCCCCTGCAACAAATTGTGCTCTATAACTTTTACCTGTTCCTGATGGTCCAACAAATCCATAAACTTTAATCTTTGAAGTATCAAACATTGCTGTTTCTTCTCCTTTGCCTTTTTATTTTACCCATTATATAATATATTATTTTAAAAATCAACTAAATATTTCTCAATTTATATTCTAGTCCTGTATTTCTTTTTTTGCTATCTCCGTTTTGTATCATAAATTGTATTGTTCTATCACTACTTATAATTATTAATAATTTTTTTGCCCTTGTTATTGCTGTATATAATAGATTTCTTGTTAACAGCATTGGTGAGCTTTGGGCTATTGGCATTACAACCACATCAAATTCACTTCCTTGTGATTTATGTACTGTTATTGCATATGAGTGTTCTAATTGTTCTAAGTCTGAATATTCATACCATACTTCTTTGTCATCATCAAATTTTACTTTTATTGCTCCATCAGAAGAGTCTATATCTGTTATTCTTCCTAATTCTCCATTAAATACCCCTGTTCCATTTTCCTTTTCTTTGCTCCAGGCTATATCATAATTATTTTTTACTTGCATCACTTTGTCTCCAACTCTATATATCGTTTGACCATATGCCTTTTCTGCTCTTCCTACTTTTTTGGGGTTTAACATTTTTTGTAGCTCAACATTTAATTCTTTTGTACCTAGACTACCTTTTTTGGTTGGTGTTATAACTTGAATATTCTTAAAAAATTCATAGTCTCCATAAGTTTTTAATCTGTCCTTACATAATGTTAATACATTTTCTATTACTTTATCTGTATTTGATTCATTTATATAGAAGAAATCTTTGTTTAAGTCTTCTATTTCATCTTTTTTTACAAATAATTCACCATTATTTACTCTATGAGCATTCTGCACTATTTTACTTTTTGCTGCTTGTCTGAATATTTTGTCTAATTGTATCGTAGTGATTTTTTCTGAGTTTATTATATCTTTTAACACACTTCCTGGTCCTACAGATGGTAATTGGTCTACATCTCCTACTAATACTAATTTTGTTCCTTGATAAATAGCTTTTACTAGATAGTTCATTAGAAATACATCTACCATTGACATTTCATCTACTATAACGATATCTCCATCTATCATTTGTACATTCAAGTCTATATCTATGTTTTGAGTTTCATCCCCTGTTTTTCCTATTTCTAATAGTCTATGTAGAGTTTTCGATTCTTCTCCTGTCATTTCGGTCATCCTTTTTGCTGCTCTTCCTGTTGGTGCACATAGTACTACTTTTTTTCCTTTTTTCTTATATATATCTATTATGCTTTTTATGATTGTTGTTTTTCCTGTTCCTGGTCCACCTGTTACTATACATACATTATTATCATTTACTGATTTTAATGCTTCTTTTTGCTTTTCTGATAATTCTATGTTTTCTTCCTTTTCTATTGTTTTTAGTTCAGTCTCAAAATTACCAATTCTTTTTATGTTCTTTGAGGTATCTATTATTATTAGTCTTGTGGCTATATTATCTTCTGCTTTATAAAATGGAATTAAATATATCCATTCTTCATCCTCTCTTTTTTCAACTACAATCTCTTCTGTAACTTTTAAGTTTATTATTTCATCTTCTATAACCTCTCTTGGTACTCCTAAAAGACCTTTTACATATTCAATTAGATTTTCTTTTATTGTACAACAATGTCCATTGTAACTAACTAAGTTTAAACTATATTTTATTCCGCTTTTTACTCTAGAGTCATTTTGTATATCTATTCCTATATCCATTGCCATTTTATCTATTTGTTTGAAGTCTACTCCTCTTACTTTGTCTACTAGTATATATGGGTTCTTTTTTATTTCATTTATGGCATCTGAGCCTAAGTCTTTATATATTTTTTTAGCATGACTTGCTGATATTCCAAATTGCTCTAAAAAACTAACTATATTCCATAATTCCCAGTTTTCATTGAAACTTTCTCCCATTTTCATTGCTTTTTCATAATTTATTCCTTGTATAGATGATAGTGCTGCTGGATTTGTTCTAAAAATATTTATAGTGTCTTTTCCAAAGGCTTTTATGATTTTTTTTGCAGTTGCTGGTCCTATTCCCTTAATACTTCCAGATGATAAGTAAATTTCTAATGCTTCTAAGGTTTTTGGCTCTGTTTTTTCAAATGCTTCTACTTTAAATTGTTCTCCATATTCTTGATGTGTTACATATCTTCCTGAAACTTTTAATGTGTCTCCTGCATTTACAAATGGAAGGTATCCTACAATTGTTAGTTCACCATCTTTTGTATTAAAATCTGCTATTGTGTAACTATTTAATTCGTTTTGATATATTATATCTATAACTTGTCCCTCTATTTCTTCCATTTTACTGCAATCATTCCTTCCTAGATAAAAACCTTTCCTGAAAAATTATTGTTACATATTATTTTTCATATTACCCTTACTTTTTTCTACTTATTCATATCTTAATCTTTTGAATTTATCATTATTAATATTCCATTACCAAATTCAATTATTGCTTCTTCTTTTGATATTTCGTTACTAATCCCTAAACTTGAACCTATAGTTAATGTTCCATTTTTTAACTCATATTTGAATCCTTTTAAGTTTATGTTTTCTACTTTTTCTGTTAATGGAATTAATGATATATATTTTTTTGTTATGTCTTTTTTCTTTAGAATTGTAGTTTTATTTATTAATTGTATTTCGTTATTTTCATCTATTATTTTACATTTTATGTTACTGTCTAGTGCATATTTTAATACATGAATGTTGCCTAAAATATGATCTATTCTTGTTCCTATTCCACCAATTATCGTGATTTCACCACTTTTTAATTTTATTGCTAACTTTATTGCAATGTCTGTATCTGTATTATCTTTTATTGGATTGAACTCATGTATTTTTATTGATTTATTTTCTTTATATTTTTCTAAAATTTCTCTTTTTACTGTATCAAAGTCCCCTACTATATGTTGTGGATTTACCTTTATTTCACTTAGTATCTTTAGTCCATTATCTACAGCAATTATAGTCTCAAATTCGCTTTCTTTTATAGTTTTTAATAAGAATTCTTTTTCTAGTTTTCCGCCTGTTACTATTAGAGTTTTCATTATTTCCTCGTATAATTAAAACATACAAAATATCTTAATTATACTCTCCTTTCTTTTAAAATTTTGTATAATATATTTGCACTGTGGATTTGTTTCTATTTTTACAGCTTTGACTGTTTTAGGAGACTCAAACCACAGATTTTTTATTTTAATTGTTGATTAGTTAGTTAACACTTTGATGTTTTATTATAATCGCGAGGATACAAGGTA
>CAOKRJ010000005.1 GCA_948471115.1 uncultured Clostridium sp. | reverse complement strand
TATTATTTGTATAGTCTTCTCCGTTTTGTGCGTCTCCTGCTACTGCTAGTCTTGCTGTTAATGTTTCTAAGTTTTCTGCTCCATATTTACTTGTTTTGTCTTCTGCTATTACTGTTATTTCTCTTGCTGTTATTGTATATGTTCCTAATTCTATATTCGTTGCTTCTGCATAGTTTTCTCCTTCTGCTATGTCTACTGTTATTTTATATTCTCCTGCATTTATTGGCGCTGTTGTTTCTCCATTATATTTTATTGTTATTTTTCCTAGTCCTACTATTCCTAGTTTTGCTTTTACTGTTATTGGTCTTTCTTCTCCATTATACATTTTGCTTGCTGGTAGGTTATATGCTAATTCTGCTTTTGTTGGTACTTTTTTAGTTATTTTGTATGTTCCTTCGATTACTGTTACTGTATAATTTCCATATACTTTGCTTTCTCCTGTTATTGGATATTCTCCTACTACTGATGTTATTGTTGCTGTTGTTTCTAATGTATCTATTACTCCTATACTTTTTAATGTGTCTTCTCCTACTAATGTATTATTTGTATAATCTTCTCCATTTTGTGCGTCTCCTGCTACTGCTAGTCTTGCTGTTAATTCTTCTAGGCTTGCTACTCCATATTCGCTTGTTTTGTCTTCTGCTATTACTGTTATTTCTCTTGCTGTTATTGTATATGTTCCTGGTTTTATTGTTACTGTATAGTTTCCATATACTTTGCTTTCTCCTGTTATTGTATAGTCTCCTACACTAGAGCTTGTTGTTGCATCTGTTGTTAATGCTTCTATTACTCCTATACTTTCTAATGTGTCTGTTCCTATTAATTTATTATTTGTATAGTCTTCTCCGTTTTGTGCGTCTCCTGCTACTGCTAGTCTTGCTGTTAATGTTTCTAAGTTTTCTGCTCCATATTTACTTGTTTTGTCTTCTGCTATTACTGTTATTTCTCTTGCTGTTATTGTATATGTTCCTGGTTTTATTGTTACTGTATAGTTTCCATATACTTTGCTTTCTCCTGTTATTGTATAGTCTCCTACACTAGAGCTTGTTGTTGCATCTGTTGTTAATGCTTCTATTACTCCTATACTTTCTAATGTGTCTGTTCCTATTAATTTATTATTTGTATAGTCTTCTCCGTTTTGTGCGTCTCCTGCTACTGCTAGTCTTGCTGTTAATGTTTCTAAGTTTTCTGCTCCATATTTACTTGTTTTGTCTTCTGCTATTACTGTTATTTCTCTTGCTGTTATTGTATATGTTCCTAATTCTATGTTTGTTGCTTCTCCATAGTTTTCTCCTTCTGCTATGTCTACTGTTACTTTATATTCTCCCACATTTATTGGTGCTGTTGTTTCTCCATTATATTTTATTGTTATTTTTCCTAGTCCTTCTATTCCTTGTTTTGCATTTACTTTTATTGGTCTTTCTTCTCCATTATACATTTTACTTGCTGGTAAGTTATATGTTAGTTCATTTATTGTTGGGATTTTTTTAGTTATTTTATATGTTCCTTCGATTACTGTTACTGTATAGTTTCCATATTTTCCATCTGTTCCTGTGATTGGGTAGTCTCCTATTACTGATGTTGTTGCAGTTGTTGTTAATGTATTTAATACTCCTATACTTTCTAATGTGTCTTCTCCTACTAATATATTATTTGTATAGTCTTCTCCGTTTTGTGCGTCTCCTGCTACTGCTAGTCTTGCTGTTAGTTCTTCTAAGTTTTCTGCTCCATATTCGCTTGATTTGTCTTCTGCTATTACTGTTATTGCTTTTTCTGTTATTTTATATGTTCCTGATTTTATTGTTACTGTATAGTTTCCGTATACTTTACTTTCTCCTGTTATTGCATATTCTCCTACATTTGAGCTTGTTGTTGCTGTTGTTGCTAATGCTCCTGTTACTCCTATATTTTCTAAAGTGTCTGTTCCTACCAATACATTGTTTGTGTAGTCTTCTCCATTTTCTGCGTCCCCTGCTACTGCTAGTCTTGCTGTTAGTTTTTCTAAGTTTTCTGCTCCATATTCACTTGTTTTGTCTTCTGCTATTACAGTTATTGCTTTTTCTGTTATTTGGTATTTTCCTGGTTTTATTGTTACTGTATAGTTTCCATATACTTTACTTTCTCCTGTTATTTCATATTCTCCTACATTTGAACTTGTTGTTGCTGTTGTTGATAATGAAGCTATTACTCCTATACTTTCTAATGTGTCTGTTCCTACTAATACATTGTTTGTATAGTCTTCTCCATTTTCTGCATCTCCTGCTACTGCTAGTCTTGCTGTTAAGTTTTCTAAGCTTTCTACTCCATATTCGCTTGTTTTGTTTTCTGCTATTACTGTTATTGTTTTAGGTGTTATTTTTAGTGTTACTTCTATGTCTTCTATTTTTTCATGATTTTCATCACCTGCAAATGTTACCTTTACTTTATGTTCTCCAGCTGATGTTTGTCCATTTCCAATATATCCTGTTACTGTTACTCCTTCTGGTAATGTTGTTTCATCAACTGCTATATTGTGTGCTGTACCATCATATGTTGCTTCTGTTCCTGTAAATTTTACACCACTCATATCGTATTTTAATGCTTTTACTTCATATTTATATTTAATACTTGTACCTTCATATGTAAATGTTGCTTCTTTTGAACCAACACTTTGTGTTGAAAATCCTGTAAACATATCTTCTGTTGGTGTAACATTTGATATATTTCCACGTTCATCTATTACTTTGATGTTTGCTCCTGTTAAGTCTATTTTGTCTCCTACTTTGTATTCTGTTTTTGTAGGTGCTGTTAATTCATAAGTTTTATATGGAGCTACTACTGTTACTTTTCTAGTAACTGTATTTGATACATTTCCTGCATTATCTCTAGCTGTATATGTTAATATTTGTTCTCCTACTTTTGATGTATCTACTTTTTCGTTTGCATATACTATTTTTGTTGCATCACAATTATCACTAAATGTTGCTCCTTCATCTGTAAATGTTCCATTTAATGGTACATCTACATCTGCTTTACCATTTAGTGTTAATGTTGGTGCTACTTGATCTTTAACTGTTACTCTTGTATAGTAACATTCTGAAAGATTGTTTGAACCATCACGTGCATACAATATTAAATACCAAACTCCTTGTTCTTTTGGTGCTGTGATTTTTACAGTATCTTTTTTATATACAAGTGTTGCTCCTGTAACTTTCGTCTCTAATTCTCTTGTCCATTTATATCCTATATAATATATTCCTGAAGGATCTTTTGCTCTAATTGTAATTGGCATTTCTTGAGGAATTGTTGAATCATTATATGGGTATTCATTTGGAGTGTTGAATATAAATTCTGGTGCAGTATTGTCTTGTACTCCACTTAAATTATTTGTTATTATATAAGGAATATTCATCCAATATGTAGTATTCCCATAATAATCTTCTGCTGCTATACTAAATTCATATAAGCCTGGTTGTGTTGGTGCATTAATCTTAAATTCGTATTCTGGTTCTTCTTTTTCTAGTTCGATACATGTTGATTTTCCTCCATCTGTACGACGATTCCAAGCATAAAAAATATAAGATACTTTCGTATCATCTGTAATTTTAAATTTTAACTCTTGTCCAGCTCTTATCTCTCCTGCTCTTTGCATTGGTGTTATAACTGGTAGATTTTTTTCATTTGCTCCTAATACTATTATTGGGTATGCTACTGTTATTATCATTGCTACTAATATTGCTATAATAATAACTTTGCTAAGATTTTTAATATTTTTCAACTTTATTTCCCCCTTAATTGATATTTTTTTATATTTATATTTATTTTTCTACTTTTTATATTATATAGCAAATTTTGGAAATAGTCAATTGTTTTGTGTAACTTTTTATGTAAAATATATATCTGTCTGTTAACGATTTTCCTTTATTTTTGACCTATTTTTTAATCCATTATTACAAAATGTTTCGAAAACTTCCTTAGGGCAATTTTTTCTAATAAATTCATCATCATTTCTTATAATTGCCTCTCTAACTTTTGTTGCAGAAAGTCCATTAAATTCATTTTCTCTTGAAAAAAATCTAAAATTAATTCTTTGTATTAATTCTTCTTCAAACCATCCTTTTATTATTTTTGGATTTTCTGAACTATAATATGAGAATTCCCTTACTCCCATATTTCCAACTACATTATAGTAAATTAATCTTCCCCATTCTTTATCATCATTATTTTCTTCTGATGACCAGTCTGAAAGTGTAATTACTTTGATACTATGTTTTGGATAATTTTTGCTTCCAAAATATTCTTGTATGGCATTTTCTACCATTGGCTTTCTCATATCTATAGGTAATGGGTTTCTCTCTGTTCCAAATTTATTAGCACTTCCTATTATTACAAGTACTTTATCATTTTCTTTTAACGCATTTTCTATCATCCATAAATGGGCGTTATGTATTGGTTGCATTCTACTTAAAAAAACTCCTACTTTTTCCATATTCTTACCTTCCTTTGTCACATATATGCAAATCGCTTTATATTTGTTGTCAATTTAATAATCTTTTTCTTTAGTTAAAATTGACCCAATTTTTTTACTTTTTATTTATAGCACATTTTCATTCTTTTTTCAACTATATATATGTCTCCAAAAGAGATATAGGTGACATTTTTTCTTTATTGTAGTACTATATTTTAGAAATTATTTGAAAGGAATGAATTTTTTATGGAAGCAAAAAATCGTAGAAGAAAATCTGTTGGAAATGGTGAGGGTTCATTATATTATAGTGAAACTTTAAAGAGATGGTTTTTTCAATTTCATTACAATGGTCAAAGAAAGACAATCCAACAGAAAAAGAATGAAAAAGTAAAGGAGTTTAAAAAAAGAGTTACTGATATAAAGTTTATGCTTAATAATGGTACTTACTTTGAAAAAGATAAAGATACTTTTATTAAGATATTAGAGAAACATATTGAACAAAAGTATAAAGATAATTTGATAGGTGATTCTACTTATACTAGGGATTTGGGTACTAAAGAACAGATTAAAAAAACTTGTAGTAACTTTATAAATAAACCTATTCATCTTATTACTGTTGATGATATTGAAGATGCTAAAGATAACATTAGAGAGTATTCTAATAATTCTATTAATAAAATTTGGAGATTATTATATAAAACCTTTAATATTGCTCTATCAAGAAGGAAAATAACTTTTAATCCTATGAATGATGAGACTTTGAATAAACCAATTTCTAAAAAGGAAACTAAAAGAATTCAAGCATTAACTATTGATGAAGAGCAAAAATTAATTGAATGTTTAAATATATCAAATGTTAATGAACAATATAAACAAATCGTTTTATTACAATTAAATACAGGTATGAGGATTGGCGAAATTTTAGCACTTTCTAGTGATTGCATAGATTTGGAGAAAAATACTATTACTGTATATAGAACTTTAACTAAAAAAAATAATAAATACGTTTTAGGTAAACATACAAAGACATATAATCGAAGGACAAATATAGATAAAGGTAAAAGAACATTCCCTATGACATCTGAGACTAAGAAAATTATTTTAGATATATTAAAGCAAGGAGTTTCTAATATTCATAACTTATTATTTTGGGACTACCAAAGAAATTCTTTAATTTTACCTAAAAGAATTAATGACTTTCTAGATTCTCTAAATAAAAACAATATATCTAATTATTTAAGAACTCATACACTTAGGCATACCTTTATTACTCGTTGTCAAGAAAAGTCTATTGCTTTAGTGGTAATTCAAGCAATGGTTGGTCATATTGAAGGTAGTTCCATAACTAGTGATACATATACTTCTGTATCTTTAGATTTCATGAAAGAAGAAATTAAAAAAATAAGTTAAATTTTAATGCATTTCTATTGCTAAATTTATATTCTTAAAATATATCTTTAAGAGTATAAATTATTTTACTCTAATACGAATTAAGCCCCCCTATTTTCCCATTTATTAAACTGACCCAGAAGACCATGTTCATGACTATAAACTTACAAAAACATTAATTACAGCAACATGTAAAGATAATGGTGAAGGAGTTTATACATGTGAATGTGGAGAAACAAAAACAGATGTAATTCCTGCATCAGAAGAATATCATGATTATGTAGAAATACCATCAGAAGTTGAAAATGTAAAAATTTACAAATGTAATGTTTGTGGAAATGTTAAAACTGAAATAGTTAAAGAAGAAGCTCATGATCATAATTATCTTGAAATCGAAGGTTCAAGAATAGAAGCAAAATGTACTGAAGAAGGAAAAATATTTAAACAATGTGAAGTTTGTGGAGAAAAATTAACAGAAACAATAGCTAAAATAGATCACAAATCTTCAACAAAAGAAGGACAAGGAAAAATATTAACTGGAGCAGTATCATGTACAACAGACGGTGAAGAAGAAGTTACATGTGATGTATGTCACCAAAAATTCACAAGACCAATCTCAGCTCATAGCTATGAAAAAGTAACAGAAGTACCTGCAACATGTACAGCAGAAGGTGTAACAACATATAAATGTAAAGTATGTGGAAAAACAAAAGCAGATACAATTGAAAAAATAGACCATGATTATACAAATGCTAAAGAAGTGATACCAGCAGATTGTCAAACAGAAGGATTAACTTTAAGTGTTTGTAAAGTTTGCGGAGATGAAAAAAGAACAATCTCTAAAAAATTAAATCATACAGGAATAGCTACAAAAGGATGGGTTGAAGTAGACGAAAAAGGAAATTATATTCTTACAGATAAATCTGGAAAATTTGATGCTTCAAAAATAGACAATACTCAAACAGCTGCAGATTGCGAACATGATTTAATAGAAGCTTTTGAATGTGATACATGTAACAAAATTCAAGTAAAAGTCATAGCTAAAAAATTAGGACATAGAATAGACTCAACTAAAGATGTTATCGTAGGATCAATTTTATGTGATGAAAAAGGAGTTCCTCAAAAGAATTCAGAAGGAAAATATGTTGTAACAAAAGGTGGAAAATCTGATTGTCAACATGCAGAAGTAAAATTATTTACATGCGCAAATGAAGGATGCAAACAAGAAGAAGTTGTAGTACTTACTGAAAAATTAGATCATACTCCAAAAGCAAATACAACAGTAGTATATGGTGCAACATGTAATGAAGAAGGAAGAAAAACATACACATGTGCAACATGTAATGAAAAAATAGAAGAAAAAACAAACGAAAAAGCATTAGGTCATAATTATGCATACGAAGCAGCAACATGTATCAAAGGAGCAGCTATAGTATGTACAAGAGGATGTGACTTAAAAGGAACTGAAGCTGGATATGATGATTTCTATAAAACATTAACAGGAGATCAAAAAACAGCTGTAGATAAAAATACACCATTAGGACATGATTTTGTTGGAACAGTTGTTAATAAAAATAGTAAATATTATGCATTATGTAGAACTTGCGGAGAAAAAGAAGTTACTTTTGATAGCAAAGCTAACACTATTACATCTGTAGATACATTAAAAGAAGTATGGGCAGTAACTGTTGATGCTAAAACAGGAGTTATCACAGTTGGAGAAAAAGGTGAAGTAGACTCAGAAAAAACACCATTAAGTATTACAAGTGTAAAAGCAGGAGTTCATCAATCTGCTACACCACAAGCTAATAATATTACAGTATCTTCAACAGGAAAAACTGTAACAGTTACAGAAACAGCTGAAAAAGTAGGAGCAACTACAAATCCTAATGGCGAAACAAAAAAATTTTTCTGTTTAGTATTAGATTTAGGTATAGCTAAAGATAAAGTAAAAGTTAGTGCAGGAGATTACAAAATAGAAGCAGATGATTTAACATGTGTGGATCAATGGACTACATCTTCTAATGGAAACCAATTCTTAGTTTGGTTATCAGCAGAAAAATGTGGAGATAGTGGAATTACTATCACATTCAGTGATGCAGATAATGTTAAAGCTCCAATAGACATTACATTTAATTTTGTAGCAAATAATGCTTAAAATAATGTATTAACTTACTTTTGTAAATATATCTAATGAGCATAGATGAAAAACAATTTAATTTGATATAAAAAAACAAAGAGACATTAAGTCTCTTTGTTTTTTTATATGTTCGTTAAAAGATATTTACAAAAACAGGCAATGATGTTATTATATATACATATTTAAAATCAATTTATTTTAATCTTTAGGCAATTCGCCTATAATTTTCAAATTATTAAAAATTTAAGGACAAAAATTGAAAATATTACAAAATTAAAGTAGTATTAAAAATTGTAGAGAAAATGTAGGGGCACCGTTTGTGGGAATGCCCGTGAGACATGACACCACTGTGCCCAAAGAAAGAGGTAAATATGCAATATAATAAAAAAATGTATAAACGACATTCTATTAGGTTAAAGAAATGGGATTATAAAAAAGAAGGATTATATTTTATAACAATATGTATCCAAAATAGAGAATGTTTATTAGGAGAAATAATAGAAATAAAATGGAATTAAATCAGGCAGGAAAAATAGTAGAAAAAGAATTATTAAATATACAGAGAAAATATAAAAAATCCAATATTAATATCTATCAAATAATGCCAAACCATATACATATAATATTAGAAATAGAAAAAAGAAATGCAACCACAATAGGAAATATTATACGATATTTTAAAGGACGAGTTTCCTCAAGGTCAAAAATATGCTGGCAACGAAATTATTATGAACATATTATTAGAAATGAAAGAGAATATCTTGCGATATGTAATTATATAATTAACAATCCTATAAAATGGGAAGAAAATAGTAATCATTATATATGATATTATATAGGGCACAGTGGTGTCATGTCTCACGGGCATTCCCGCAAACGGTGCCCCTACATTTTCTCTACAATTTTTAATGATAGTATTAGTTCCAATGGGTTATACATTAAGAATTGTACCAATAAATGAAAAAAAAATGAAAAATAGTATAAAAAACAAAGAGACTTAATGTCTCTTTGTTTTTTTATTATAATCATAGAAATTAAAATAATCATTTTATAATTATTTTGAAAGTTTATTTCCATCAGTAGTATCTACATTATATGTTGCACCCTCTATTTCAACTGTAGAATCACTACCATTCCATGAAATATTTTCTATTCCTGTACAACCTGCTACTCCACAATCTGCAATTTTATATGTTGTATTAGGAGTAACTTCTACTAATGTTTTTCCTGTTAAATCTGTTGCGTGTACATGTGCTGGTGCTGTTGATCCTTTTGAAAGTTTATTTCCATCAGTAGTATCTACATTATATGTTGCACCCTCTATTTCAACTGTAGAATCACTACCATTCCATGAAATATTTTCTATTCCTGTACAACCTGCTACTCCACAATCTGCAATTTTATATGTTGTATTAGGAGTAACTTCTACTAATGTTTTTCCTGTTAAATCTGTTGCATGTGTATGTGTTATTGGTTGAGAAGATACTGGAACCCATTCTCCACATTTTTTACAATATTTACATTCTACACCATCTATTACTTTAATTTCTCCTATAGGGTCGTGTCCATCAGCAGATGGTTTTCCTAATGCAACTTTTTGTTCAGCTGTTAAAGAATCTTTGAAAGCTGTATATCCTTCAGAAGCTTTGTCTTCAGCTGTTAAAGTACATCTTGTACAAGCTATATTTGCAACTTCTGTACATGTTTCTGGTACAAATACATAGTTATGTCCTAAAGCTTTTTCTCCTGTTTCTTCTGTTACTTGTTCATTACATGTTGTACATGTATATGTTTTGTATCCATCTGCTTTACATGTTGCTCCATATACTACAGTTGAACCTTCTAATACTTTATGTGCTAGTTTTTCTGTGATTACTACAACTTGTTCTTCTTCACAGTTTGCACATGTGAATACTTTTACTTCATCATGTTTACAATCTGCTTTTGCTCCTTCATTTACAACAATTTTTCCATTTTCCTTAACTGGTTCTCCAGCTACATATTCAATTGTTCCTACTGTAACTGGTTCTGTTGTATCTATTCTATGTCCTGCTGCATTTGTAACTACAACTAACATTTTTCCTTCTTTTTTATCACAATGACCACCATTTGTATGGTTTACACAAATGTATTCTTCAGCTATTGAATATTCACAATTTTTTTCGCCATTTGCAATGTTTTCTTCTACTGCTACTGGTGTTACACCATCTTCTTGCATTACAACTTTTCCTTTTGCATCAACATATCTCAAGTCAGGTGTTAATCCTTCTTTACTATGTCCTAATGCTGGTAATACTTCTCTTTTTTCATTTGCACAAACTGTACAAACGCTCATACTTAAACCAGTTTTTTCACATGTTGCATCTGATATTGCAATTGGAGATGTATAAGTATGTTCTACTTTTTCTGTAGTTTCTACTTTAGTTTCTCCACAAGCTTTACATTTATATGTTACTACTCCTTCTGCTGTACAAGTAGCAGCTGTTTCTGATACTTTTTCAAATTTGTGAGCAGAGATTGGTCTTATGAATTTTTGACGACAAACATCACAAGTTACTTCTTCTGCACCATCTTTTTCACAAGATGTTACACCTTCTGTTATTTTTCCAGTTCCTTCTGGAGTTGATGATACGTGATCTATCATAGGTATTTTTTCTTCTATAATATCATTACATTCTGGATCAGAACATTGTTTGAATATTTTTCCTTCTGTTGTACATTTTGCTTCAACTTTTGAACCTGCTATTTCAACATAATCATGCTCATGTGCTTCATCTGTAATAACCTCAGAATAAGTATCATTACAAATAGTACATTTATAAATTTTAACGTTATCTGCTCCTGATGCAACTTCTTTATAATCGTGATATTCTGCAGATGCTGGAATTACATCTACTTTTTCATCACCACATTCACATTTGTATACTGCTTCTCCGTCATTTATACATGTTGCTGTTATTAAAACTCTAGATATTTCATAAGCATGAACATGGTCTTCTGGAGCTTCTGCTCCAGCTTCTATAGAGCCACATACTCTACCTTCAGCCATACCATAATTTAAATAATGGTTATAAGCTCCTGCTACATCATTTCCGAATGCAGCTTGTAAGTCTGGATAATTAGCTATGTAAACTTGAACATTGAATGAGTCTGAAGCTAATCTTCCTTCGTTCATTCCATTTGCTAAGAAATGGTTGTATGCTGCTTCATAATTGTCTCCGAATGCAGCTTGTAAGTCTGGATAATTTCTTATATAAGTTTTTACATCAAATACTGGTGATGCAATTCTTCCTTCTTTGATTCCATATGTTAAGTAATGATCATATGCAGCGTTAGCGTCATTTCCGAATGCTGCTTTTAGATCTGGATAACAGTTAACATAGAAATCGCTATCAAATGCAGCATTGAATACTACGGCATTAACTGGTACGATGCTTAGTACTAATAATACTGCTACTAATAAAATAATTCTTGTTAATTTTTTTAAATTCATTTTTCTTTCTACCTCCTATTTTTTTACATAACAAAATACATTTTTAATACTTAGTAAAAAATATAGGTTTCCTCCTTTCTTGCAAAATTTACTAAAATATTTTGTTACTCCATTAGTATAGCACAAGATTATATTTTTGTGAATACTTTTTTCATAAATTTTTACATTTTTTTTGACATTTTTTTTCTAGGAGTAATTTTTACCAAAATATACCATTTTTGGTATATTTTGGTATCACAGCCAATCCTTTACATTCGTGGCTTTTGAGCACTTTTTGTTTTTTTGCATTTTATGAAAGATTTTTTTGTCGCTAAAAATATTTTTTAATGATAGATATAATTTTTTTTTTACATTTTTATAATAGATATAAATATTAAGATTTCTGTTTTTTTATTGATTGACACAAGGTCTGCTCCAACATTTAATATGTATTTTTATTGATATATATATTATTAATTGGTATAACAAAAATATTAAAATTCTAAATAATATATTGTAAAAACATTATCTTATAACGGAAAACGGACGCCCAAAGGGCGCCCCTACATGCAATAATATAAAAAGATATAATCCTTTTATATTATTGCTGTTACTATTATTCCTATTGTTAAGACTACAAATAAATTTATTATGTTTGATGTTAATAGATTGTTTGTGGCTTCTACTACTCCCTCTACTTCATTGTTGTTATTCTTAGAGTTTTTCTGTGATTCTATAAATGTTATTAATTCTGGTAGACTTGTTATAAATCCAAGTGCTATTCCTATTACACTTTGTGGTATATTAAAAGTTATACTTAGTCTTCTTACTACATTTCCTAATAATTCACCTATTATAAATAATGCAATTCCTATTATTATTAGATATATTATGTTTTTTACTATAATATCTTTTTTTCCTTTTACCCATTTTTTTTCTTCTTCAAATTCTTTTAATTCTTTTGTTTTTGCATGTGATAGATATAATTTATGTGTATTTGTGTTTATTATATAAAATAATATAAATAGCATTATGAATATTGGTACAAAACCTATATTTATTTCTATGTTAAATATTATGATACTTGCTGGAATTAGTATTGTTATTATTACCATTACAATATCTGATTTTAGTGCATCGTTTTTTAGTACTTTTTGGTTTTTATTTTTACAAATGGATATGAAATATTGAATAAAGTTTATTGTATTTGAACTTAATATGTTGAATATACTAGTGGCAAACATCCCTTGTAATGATGTGAAAAATACACTTATTACCTCTGGCATAGATGTTGCTACTCCTGATATATCCCCCACTGCTTTTGATTCTAAGTCTAATGCACTTGCAAGTTTTCTAAGTACTTTTATTAAAAAGTTTTTGGTTATTAAAACTATAAGTACTGCATATACAACGAATTCTGTTAATTGTAATATTAGTTTCATAATTGTCTCCTTTGTTTTTATTTATATAAATTTATTTCTTATGGTCTAGCCTTCGATGAATGTAAACCAAATAAGTAAAATAGAACTAAAAAAACACATATGTATAATATGTGTTTTTTGCTTCTTTTTTATTCAATTTTTATATATCTAAGTATTCTTTATGTTCTAAATACCAATCTATTGTTTTTATTATTCCATCTTCAAATTTCGTTTCTGGTTCCCAACCTAATTTCTCTTTTATCTTTGTTGGATCTATTGCATATCTATAGTCATGACCTTTTCTATCTGTTACATGTTCTATTAAGTCTTCTTCTTTTCCAAGATGTTTCAATATTAGTTTTACTATGTCTATGTTTCTTTTTTCATTGTGTCCTCCTATATTGTATCTTTCTCCTTTTTCTCCTTTATGGAATACAATGTCTATTGCTTTACAATGGTCTTCTACATATAACCAATCTCTTATGTTTCTTCCATCTCCATATACTGGTAGTTTTTCATCTTTTAGTGCTAGGCTTATCATGTGTGGTATTAATTTTTCATGATGCTGATATGCACCATAGTTGTTTGAACAGTTTGTTATGTTTACATTCATTTTAAATGTTTCATAATATGCTCTTGCTATTAAGTCTGAACTTGCTTTTGATGCTGAATATGGACTGTTTGGGTTTATTCTTGTTGTTTCTGTAAAATATCCATCTTCCCCTAATGTTCCATATACTTCATCTGTTGATATATGTACAAATTTATTTTCGCTTCCTTCTCCCCATACTTGTTTTGCAACTTCTAATAGTGTATGTGTTCCTATTACATTTGTTTGTGTAAATATAAATGGCGTTTTTATACTATTATCTACATGGCTTTCTGCTGCAAAGTGTATTACTCCGTTTATATTATTGTCTTTAAATATTTTCATTACTAAATCGAAGTCACATATATCTCCTTGTATAAATGTAATTTTGTCTTTTATTTTGTCTAGGTTATGAAGATTTCCTGCATATGTTAGTTTATCTAAAATTATTAGATTATATTCAGAATATTTATTGCTAAAGTAATGGGCAAAGTTGCTTCCTATAAATCCTGCTGCTCCTGTTATTAGTATGTTTTTTTTCATTTTTATTATTTCCTTTCATTTTTTTCTTAACAAAAATTTTATATTTCATTTATGTTTGTCCATTTCTTATCTTTCTCGGATTGAATTATATTAGATATTCCTCCTACTTTTTCTAATGGCCATTCTATGTTTACTTTTTTATCGTTCCAGATTATTCCCCCTTCATCATTTGCATGATATAGGTCATCACATTTATATGTGAATTCTGCTTCTTCTGATAGTACTAAAAATCCATGAGCAAATCCTCTTGGTATAAAAAATTGTAGTCTATTTTTTTCTGTTAGTGTTACTCCATAATATTTTCCATATGTTTTTGAGTCTTTTCTTAAATCTACTGCAACATCATATACTTCGCCTTTTATAACTCTTACTAGTTTTGCTTGTGGATATTCTTTTTGAAAGTGTAATCCTCTTAATACTCCTTTTATTGATTTTGATTGGTTGTCTTGTACAAATTCTGTATTTATCCCTATTTCTTCAAAGTCTTTTTTGTTATATGTTTCCATGAAAAATCCTCTATTGTCTTCAAATACTGTTGGTTCTATTACATATAATCCTTCTATTCCTGTTTCCTTTTTTTTGAATTTTCCCATTTTTATTTCCTTCCCTTTATTATGTACAAATTGTTTCTTCTACATTTATTAGTCTACATCTTCTGCTAGGTTTTTTAGAAATTTACCATAGTCTGTTTTTAATAGACTTTTTGCTAGTTCTTCTAGTTGGTCTGCTGTTATCCATCCATTTTCAAATGCAATTTCTTCTGGACAACAAATTTGAAGTCCTTGCCTTTTTTGTATTGTTTGTACAAAGCTTGCTGTTTCAAGTAATGCATCATGTGTTCCTGTATCAAACCAAGCCATTCCTCTTCCTAATTTTTCTACTTTTAGTTTTTTCTTTTGCATATATATTTCGTTTACAGAGGTTATTTCTAATTCCCCTCTTGCTGATGGTTTTACATTTTTGGCTATTTCTATTACATCGTTTGTATAAAAGTATAGTCCTGGTACTGCATAGTTAGATTTTGGATTTTCTGGTTTCTCTTCTATTGATATTGCATTCCCTTGTTCATCCATTTCTACAACTCCATAACTTCTAGGGTCTTTTACTTTATATCCGAATATTGTAGATTCATTTTCTCTTGCATTTGCTCTTTTTAATATTTCTTTTAAATTTCCTCCATAAAAAAGGTTGTCTCCTAGTATTAATACTACATTGTCTTGTCCTATAAATTTTTCCCCTATTATAAAGGCTTCTGCTAGTCCATTTGGTTTGTCTTGAATTGTGTATTCAAAGTTCATTCCCCATTTACTTCCATCGCCTAATAATTCTTTAAATGTTTCGTTGTCCCTTTTTGTTGTTATTATTAGTATGTCTCTTATTCCTGCTTCCATTAATACATATAGTGGATAATATATCATTGGTTTGTCATATACTGGCATTATTTGTTTTGATATTGCTAGTGTTAGTGGATATAGCCTTGTTCCACTTCCTCCTGCTAAAATTATACCTTTTCTATTTTTCATGTTTATTATCTCCTTAATTTAATATAAATATTTTTCATGGGCACAGTGGTGTTACTGTTCTCGTCAAGTCCAGTTAAATTTGTAAAAATTCTATTTTAATAGATAACGTTTTAATGCATCCTCATAGGTTGGTATTTTTATTCCATTTTCTAATAATTTGTCTTTTGACATTTTAGAGTTTTTGGGTCTTTTTGCAGGACTTTTGAATTCTTCACTTGTGACTGGTGTTACTTTGCATTTTATATTTTTTATTTCAAATATCTTTTTTGTAAAGTCATACCAGGTTGTGTAACCTATATTGGTGGAATTATATGCTCCAAATTTTATTTTTTTGTCTATTACTTGATGTATTATATTGGCTAAGTCTACTGCATATGTAGGACTTCCATGTTGGTCGTTTACTACTTTTATTTCATCTTTTGTTTTGCTTAATTCTAACATTGTTCTTACAAAGTTTCTTCCTTCTCCATATAACCAAGCTGTTCTAAAAATATAGTATCTTGAACAGTTTTCTTCTATTAGTTTTTCTCCTTCTAGTTTTGTAGTTCCATATACTGCTTGTGGATTTTTTTCATCATCTTCCTTATAGTCTTCTTCTACTGGTTTGTCTCCACCGAATACATAGTCTGTGCTTACATGCATTATAATTGCATCATTTTCATTTGCTGCAATTGCTAGATTTTTTGGTCCAATTGCATTTATTTTATATGCTAGTTCTTTGTTTTCTTCTGCTTTATCTACTGCTGTATATGCTGCACAGTTTATTATGTATTCTGGTTTAGTTTTCTTTACAAATTCATTAACTTGTTCTGAGTTTGTAATGTCTAATTCTTCAACATCTGTACATATTAGTTCTTCGTTTTTTAATTCTTCTTTTATTGCGTTTGCTAGCATTCCTTTTGACCCTGTAATTAATATTTTCATCTTTTTCCCTCCTAAGTATTTTTTTTATCTCTTTTTATTATAGTTTTTAAATATTCTTTAATTTGTTTTCCTCTCTTTTCTTCTATATTTAATACTACCATTTCTTTTACTTTTAAGTTTTGCTTTTCAATCCATACATTGAATAATCTTTCTGAAAGAAATCCATATATTCTTTTATTATATTCATCATAACCTGATATATCTATTGTTTTTTCTAGTTCATTAAATATATTAAATAACCATTCCATATAGTCATTAAATTTATTTTTGTTCATAATAAACATATTAAAAGCATATAAGCTTTTTCTTTTTAGTATTTTTTCAAATGCTTCTTTATATTCTGGATACATTTTTTCTATTATTTTTTTACATTTTTGTAAGTCTTCTATATGATGATATTTTTTATAGTGTTCTTCTATTGTTATGTCTAAGTGTACTTTGTTTGGTAAAATAATATCATTTCTTGTTAAAATTTTTTCTATGTCTTTGATTTTTAATAATTGTTTTGATAATATGTTTTTAAAGAAAAATCTTCTATAATGAGTTAAGCCTACTATGTCTTCTGATGTGTTTTTCCATATCCAGTATAATGCTGTTAGTTCACAATAGTTCTTATTCTTTTTTGATATGTTGTCCCCTGTGTTGTCTTTTAAATATGGTAGTTCTTCATTTATTTCTGCACCTACTTGAATTGGTGTATATCCTTCTTCTTTTTGCGTTTCTATTTTTTTATGTGTTGCTATATATATTTTTGTTTTCATGTATAGTTTTACCTTTCTTTTTTATATAATATGAAAGTTTTACTTTCCTATTATATAAATGCTATAATCGCTAACCCTTGAGATTTTTTCCTTACAGTCGAAAACTCAATCGGGCGGAACAAATTAAAGAAAAATCTTTGATTTTTCTTATTTGTTCTATATTGTATTATAGCAATGTTATTTTTTATTTTCAATATATATTTTTAAATATGAGGAAAAATTGCATGTTTTAAGAATGAGATTTATAACTTTGAAGAGATAATAATTTTTTTATTTTTCCATATCTCATTCCTAGATAATCTCTAATTATAGTATAATATTTTGGTTTGTTAACGTCTGCTCTTATACAACAACTTTTTATATATTGTCTTTTTCCTTTATATTTTTCTTTCATTTTTTGTAATGAATTATAAAAGCTTTTATTTTTGCACCCTATAGATGCATGCCAAATACTCGCTGGAACTATATATGATTTTATGTTTTTCTCACTAGCACTTAAACATAAGTCTACTGCATAAAAGTGCCAGTTATCACAGGTTTGTTCATCAAATTTGATTTTTTCATAAATAGTTTTACTCATTCCAAATAAACATTCATCTACTGTTAATACTTCTTCTTTTTTATCTATTTTTCCTTTTCCTGCTATTTGTTTGTTTTTACCATGAACAATTGATGTAAATACTTTTTTTTCATTTTCTTTTACTCCTGCTACTCCTAGTATTCCTTCACATTTTTTTAGCTCTTCATAAATGTTTTTTAGTGAGTTTGAGTCTAAGAATTTAATGTCTTGATGAAGAAATATATAGTAATTTGATTTAGAAATGCTTGCACCATAATTTAATGCTTTTGCAGCAGATGAAAAGCTGTTATTACTATTATCTATTAATATTTTTTCACATTCTACATTTTGTTCATTATAACTTTCTAACAATAATTCATTTAATTGCTTTTCGTTATTGTAGCAACAAATTATTGCTAAATCAATTTTTTCTTTCATTTCAAAGTATTCCTCTCTATAATTTAATTTTTTTCTTTATAAATTTGTCTTTGATTTCTATTATGAATTTATCTTTTAATATTAGTAACATTGCAAAATAAGCTATTATTCCTGTACATACTTGTATTAATATTATTATATATGATGACTGATTTTTCATGATTTTTTCTATTAATATTGCTATAAATAACATGATAATACTTGCAATTAGATTTTTCAACCCTAATTTGATAATTTCTAAAAATTTTATTTCATTTCTAACACATATAAATTGAATTGCAACTACTGTTGTTTCTGCTATTACTGTTGCTATTGATGCTCCTATTGCTTCATATCTTTTTATTAATATGAAATTTAAAATTAGGTTTACTATTGCACCACATAATACTGATATAGTGAATGCTTTTTGCCTTTTAGTAGGCAATAGATATTGATTTCCTATAACATTACTTAGACCTATCATTAAGATTATAGGGCTTATTATTTTTATTAATAAAGATACCTCTTCATATCCAGCTCCTAAAAATACTGGCACAAATCTATTTGAAATTGCTATTATACCAAATAGCATCGGAAATGCTAATAAATAAGTAAATTTAAATGATGTTTTTATATTTCTTTTTATTTCGTCGGTCTTTCCATCTGCAAATTTATTTGCAATTCTAGGTAACATTACAGTTCCTAGTGCTGTTACAATTGTAAGTAAGATTTTTATTATTTTCTGTGCTTGCTCATAATATCCGCTTTCTACTTTGTTTTCAACCATTGCACCAATCATTACTTTGTCTAATACTGTATATAATTGTATTGCAATTTGTGGTATAAATAATGCTATTACAGGTCTTAAATGTCTTAGTAATTTTAATTCTTTTATGTCTATTTTTTGTATATATTTGGGAAGATATGCCCATAAAGATATATTTCCCACTAAGTTTGAAAGTGCATATATAAGAATGTATACACTTAAATCATTTACTGTTTTTACTAAACTAAATATACAAATTATGCTTAATACTTTTACTATTGTGTTTCTTAGTACTGTTTTCTTAAATTCTTCCATTCCTTGGAAGAACCAACTTATATCTAAACAACTTGATATTAATTCTAATATTAAAATTTTATAGTATGAAGTATATTGTGTTCCTTTTATATACATGAAATAATAGAATATACTTACTACTATCATAGTTATTATTCTAAAAATTATAATTTCCCAAAATATGGAGCTTCTTTTCTTTTTGTCTGATTGCACATACGCTATTTCTCTTTGACCATATGTTGCTATTCCAAGTGAGCCAATAAGTACAAAATATGTTACTATTGATAATGTATAACTGTATATTCCTATGTTTTCTGCCCCTAATATTCTTGAAACATATGGTGTTGTTATTAGTGGTAAAATTATTACTAGAACCTGATAAATTAAATTATATATATAATTCTTAGCTATTTTTTTGTCTTCCATTTGCTCTCCTTTAACCTATTTCCGTTTTTACACATTCTAATGCTGCTTTTATAACATTGTGCATATCATAATATTTATATTCGCCTAATCTTCCACCAAATATGACATTTTTTTCATTTTTAGCTAATTTTTTGTATTTCTCATATAATTTATTGTTTTTTTCATCATTCATTGGATAATATGGTTCATCACCTTTTACCCAATTTTTTGGATATTCCTTTGTTATTACAGTTTTTGGAGTATTAACTCCATATTCAAAATGCTTGTGTTCTATTATTCTTGTATATGGTATTTCATATTCAGTATAATTTACTACTGCATTTCCTTGGAAATTTTCTGTTTCTAAAATTTCTGTTTCAAATTTTAAACTTCTATATTCTAGTTCACCATATTTATAATTATAGTATTCATCTATCATTCCTGTAAATATTATCTTTTCTGCAATTTTTTGATATTCTTCTCTTTTTTCAAAAAAATTACAGTTTAATCTTACTTCTATTCCTTTTAACATTTTTTCTATTATTCCGTGTATATCCTCCAATTGGAATTCCTTGATATGTGTCTCTGAAGTAATTATTATCATATATAAATCTAACTGGAAGTCTTTTTATAATAAATGCTGGTAATTCTGTTGCTTTTTTTCCCCATTGTTTTTCTGTATATCCTTTTACTAATTTTTCATAGATTGTTTTTCCTACTAAACTAATTGCTTGCTCTTCTAAGTTTTTTGGCTCTATAATTCCTGCTTGTGCTTTTTCTTCTTCTATTTTTGCTTTCGCTTCATCTGGAGTTATTACTCCCCATAGTTTGTTAAATGTGTTCATATTAAATGGCATATTGTATAACTCACCTTTATAGACTGCAACAGGTGAATTTGTGTATCTATTAAATTCTGC
Source organism: uncultured Clostridium sp. (assembly GCA_948471115.1). Taxonomy (GTDB): domain Bacteria; phylum Bacillota; class Clostridia; order TANB77; family CAG-508; genus CAKPSH01. The sequence goes on along the minus strand of CAOKRJ010000005.1, from coordinate 34,402 downwards.
AAATTGATTTATATAATCCCAAATTTCTTTGTCACTTGTATGAAAAATATGTGCTCCATATTTATGTACATTTATACCTTGAGTGTTTTCTGTATAGATATTTCCAGCAATATTAGGTCTTTTATCTATGACTAAACATTTTTTTCCTTTTTTATTTGCTTCATATGCAAATATTGCTCCAAAAAGCCCTGTTCCTACTATTAAGTAGTCGTATTCTTTCATTTTGCTATCATTCCTTCCTAAGTCACAAATTTTTCCTAATCTTCTTTTTTTATTATTGATAAAATTTTAGATAATATTTTGTTTTCTTTTAACATATTGTCTGTCTCTTCTTCTATTTTTTTATGTTCTCTAAGTTTAAAGTCTCCAATAACTAAACATACTATTGCTATTATGCTTTCTACAGAATACATGCTTCCAGAGCAACATAGTGTAAAAATTGTTGCATAGATTAGCCATTCATCTTCTATTTTCTTTGCTTTTAGATATTTTATTATTGCATATGTCATTATTATGAAGAATGGTATTCCTAATTGATATACAATGTCTATATATCCATTATGTGAAAATGTTTCTACTACATATCCTTTATATTCTAATCCTGCTGGTATTCTAAGCATTGCTCCTAGTCCATGTCCTACTAATATTCCTTTTATACTATTAAATGAGTTTACTAAATAATATAAAGATGAGTATGTTCTAGCTGTTGAAGAGGCATCTTTAAATACATATATACCTAAAGTGCTCATTATTGCTAATGTTATTAATGGTAATAGTATTATTCCTATTTTTGTTAGTTTCATTAATGGTTTATTGTTTTTAAATAATTTGAATGCTATGTATATAGCAATATAATATGCAAATACTACCCAACCACTCCTAGAATATGTGAAGAATATGTTAAATAGTGTTAATACTGTTATAGTAAATCTTTTATCTTTGTCTAAATTACCAAAAGTCATAGCATAGAAATATGCTATTGTTAGAAATATTGCATATGCTGATGGTTCATAAAATGTTGTATATATCCTTATATCTTTTGTCCAACCAGAATAGCTTTCAAAAAGCCCTCTTGCCCCATAAGATGGATTATTGTTGAATATATTAAAGAACATTGGCATTTGTAATTTACTTGCTATTAACTGATATACTCCATATCCTGTTATTATTATTAATGCAAAATAAAACACCTTATTGAAAAAGTCCTTTTGATTCATTTCTTGTACCTTTTCCATGTATTTAATGCTTGTCCAACCAATAAATAAAATCATTGAATATCTGCCTAATTGTAAAAAGTTAAATGCTTTATTTAATAGTTGTGATATAACTACAAATAAAACTATAGCTGATACAATTATTACAGATTTTTTATCTATTTTTTGATACATTCTATGTCTTATAAATATATATATTAAAAAGATAGTTATTGCTGCAATACCAAATTCTTTGGTATTTACAATAGCAAAATTTTGAAGGAAAAGTAATATTATAAAAATTATTATTTCTAGTTTTTGTTTTTGTTTACTCTTTTCCATTTTTAATAAACTTTCTCCCTTCTATTATTCCTTTTTTTAATGCTTTTAAACTTTCTCTTTGGTTTTTTAGTCTATATTTTATTGCAACTATGATTCTTGTTGAATAGAAAAATAATTTTGTTAATATTCCATAGCATTTGTATTTGTTTATAAAAATAATTCTATTTCTTGTATTCCATTCTATTGCAAATGGACTTTCTGCTCCACCTGAAGCTGCACTCTCTTTGTGGTATATTATAGAACTTAAACAAACTCCAATTTTATATCCCTTTTGTTGCACTTTTGCACAAAAATCTACATCTTCATAATACATAAAGTATTCATCTGGCAAGAAACCAATATCTTCTATTATTTTTGTTTTTATTAACATACAACAACCAGTTACAAATTTTGTATAAGTAAATTCTTTATCATTGTGTTTATATTCTTTTCCTTTTCCATAAATAACAGCAGTACCTTTGAAATAGTCTATTTCTCCACCACAACAATTTATTAAGTCTTTATTCTCCCAGTACATTATTCTTGAAGACATTATTCCAATGTCATGATGTTTTTTTAGTTCAAGGTACATTTTATTAATGCTATTTTCTGTAATTATTGTATCATTATTTAAAAGTAATATATATTCTGATTTGTTTTCTATTGCATATTTAATTCCTATATTGTTTCCTGATGAAAATCCTGCGTTTTTGCTAGCTTGTATTAGTGTTATTCCTTTTATTTTTTTTAGTTCTAATAATGATTCATTTGTTGATTTGTTATCTACAACTACTATTTCATATATAAAATTATTTTCACTTGTATTTTGTTTTATACTATTTATACATTCTATTGTATCTTTATAATTGTTATAATTCAATAGAATTATCACTATTTTTTCCATTTTTTTATTTTTTCCTTCATAATTTATTATAAAATGCCATTATTTCTTCTTTATATCTTTGTTCTGAAAATGGCTTTTTCCAGTATAAATTATAGGCATTTTTGCTCATTTCTTGTACTAGCTTATTATCTTCTAATATTTTTAGTTTTTCATATAAGTCTTCTACATTTCCATTTTCATATTTTAAACCATTTATATTGTCTGTTATATATGTGGCTGTTGCACTTTTGTCTCCTACTATTACTGGCACTCCTAATGATAATGCTTCTATCGCTGTCATTCCCATTGTTTCATACCATAGTGATGTAAATACTAATGCTTTACTTTCTTTTAAAATATTTTTTATTTCTTCTTTTGTTTTCCAACCTACAAATTTAAGGTTTTTATATTTTTGCTCTAGTTCATTTTTTAATGGTCCATCCCCAATTACTATTCCAGTTTTATTTAGTTTTGTTACACTTTCGCAAAATAAGTTTACTCCTTTTTCTTTTGATAATCTTCCTACATATACTAATATGTCTTTTTTTTCTAAGTTTCTTTCTTCTTTTTCATATCCTGCTGGATTGTTAATGACTGTAGAATTCCAATTCTTTATAAGTGAATTTTTTAAAATGTCTTTACTAAATTCTGATACATATATAGCATTTGCTTCTATTTTTTTTATAATTCTATTTTGCACCTTCTGTCTAAGTATTCTATATAGTTTTATGATATAGTTTCTAGAATCACAATTGCATTTTATACATTTTAAAGATAATGGTTTTAAGTTACAAATTCTATTTTCTTTATAATTGAAAAATCCTCCATTTGGACATTGCATAAAGTATTCATGTATTGTTACTACTATTTTAAAGTTTAATTCGTGTGCTATTTTAAATATACTACTAGATAATGCTTTCGTCCATCCATGTATATGTATTATTGTTGTTTTATTATCTAATGTCATGAGTAGCTTTTTTAATTCTTTTTTTGCTTTTATATTATAAATTCCATTTATACAACCTAATATTTTGTTTTTTTCTTTTAATGATTCTTTCTGATTTGTTGTTATATATTCAATCCCTTTTATATCTTCTTCTGGTTTATTAACAGCTGAAAAGAAATAAACTTTAAGTCCTTGTTTTAATAATAATTTTGCAGTGTCTATTGCTACTTTACTTGCTCCACCTTGGGTATAGTTAAAATCATTGATAATTACAACTGTTTTTACCTCCATTTCCTGTATCATTCCTTTCTAAAGAACAAAATCGTAATATTTATAAAATTTAAAAAGAATCGTTATTGGTCTAGGCGTTCGAAAAAGAAATACTGGAGACGTGCTTTTGCACGCCAAAGGGTTTTCTTTTGAAGAACAACAACGCCCAATGGCAATTATTTTTAAATTTTACCGAGTTTCATTCCTATAAATCTAGCCCCCATATTAGGTAACCATTTTATAATTACTTTCCAGTTTTTGTCCTTTATTGCTCTTTTTAAAATATAGAATGCTAAATCTCCTCCTGTACTATTTACTTTATAGTTATTTAGATAGTTGTTTTCTTTAAAAAATTTCCCTGTTTCATAATATCTATCATATTGTTGTTTTAGTGTGAAATTATGTGAATGAATGACCTCTGAGTTTGCACAATACTTTATTTTATATCCATTTGTAATTAATTTATACGCAATATACATATCTTCACTTATTGATAAGTTTTTGTTATCATATCCATTTAGTTTTACAAATGTTTCTCTCTTTATTGCTGATGATGCATCAGAAAAGAAAAATGCTCTTAAACCTAATTTTTCTATATCATCTTTAGAAACTATTTTTGAGTTTTCAGGATAATTCTTTTCTCTTGTGTATTTTTCCATAGAATTATTTGTGCAAATTTGCCTACTATAGCAGGCTTCTGCTTCGCTATTTTCAATTGGTTTTATTAGTTTTTCTAACCAGTCTTTTTTTTCTATAATTACATCTTGAGTCACAAATACAACTATATCTGCTTTGCTTTCAAATGCTTCCTTTTCTCTTGTTAGACTGTGAGAAAAGTCTTGTGCTTCTATTGCTTTATAGATACAGTTTAATTTTTTTACTTTTTCTTCTGTTTGGTCTTTTCCTTTGGTTACTACATATCGTATGTTTCCTATTTTTACATTTTCTTGCATTTCTAATGATTTATGCAGTTTTTCTACATATTTCTCTGCATTATATAGAGGACATATTATATCTACAACCATTTTTGCTATCATTCCTTCCTAAGGCATATACCTCGGTTGGAAAAGAATTATTACAATTATTTTTCAACCTTTTTGCCTCTAGTTTGTTTTTGTAATATTCTATTGTATTATATATAAAAATAAGGATAAAAGTCAATGGTTTTGCATATTTTAGGGAAATTTTTGGTATTCCTTGCTACAGTTCACAGCTTGCCTTATATATAAATTTGTGGTTGTGGGGATAATTTCATCTAAAACCAAAAAGGACATCACAAAACGTGTGCCCTCTACATTTATATACTATTAGATTAAAAAGAATTGTTATTTACCTATACTGCCCCTTTTTTGTTTAAAACTGCAGTAATAGTTTTTAATAAAATTTTCATGTCTCCCCAAAATGAATTCTTTTTGTAATATTCCATATCTAATTTTACTCTTTCTTCAAAACTTATGTTACTTCTTCCTGATACTTGCCATAAACCTGTTAATCCTGGTGTCATTTCTATTATTTTATAATAGTCTTTACCAATATCTTTCTTTTCTCTTTTTAAATATGGTCTTGGTCCAACTAAACTCATTTCTCCTTTTAGTATGTTTATGAATTGTGGGAATTCATCTAAACTAGTTTTTCTGAGAAATTTTCCTATTTTGGTAACTCTAGGATCGTCTTTTATTTTTTTGTTAAGTTCATATTCGTTTCTTAGGTCTTCGTTTTCTATTAATAGTTTTTCTAGCTCTTCTTCTGCTCCTATTATCATTGTCCTGAACTTATACATTTTAAATATTTTTCCGTCTTTTCCAATCCTGTTTTGAACAAAAAATATTGATGCTTTGTCTTTTGTAAATATATTTGCGATTTTGATAATTAACATTAATGGTATTAGTATTATCATTCCTATTATACCAGCTAATAAATCTACTATTCGCTTCATTATTTTACTAATACTTTTTGTTTTCATACTTACATTAACAGTTCTATTAATACATACTGTTGTTGTATCATTTATATTCACTGCTTTCTCCTCCTAGTTTTTTATTCTATCCCAACTTGAGAGTATAGTGTTATCTACTTTATACCTGTTTTTGTTATAAGATTATCACTAATCTTTTTTAATGTATTTGATACTTTATATTCTTCTTCACTGAACAGTTCATGGTGTAGTTGTATTACATTTTCTTCTAAGTTTTTTGGTGCTAGGTAATATACTTCTGCTGGTTGATAGTCTGCCCATCTGTATGGAAATCCTTCGCTTTTTGTGATATTATATTGTGTCATTCCTGTTGCTAGTCCTAAAATTTCTGATGTACTTATTGTTGTTTTTACTTTTGGTAGTACTTTGTCTATTAATCCATTTAATTGTACTGCATTCATTTTCTTTACTTTGTCAAATGTTTTCATTAATACTTCTCTTTGTCTTTCTGCTCTGTTTATATCTGTTCCTACATATCTTATTCTAGCATATGCTAGGGCTTGTATACCATCTAGTTTTTGTTTTCCTGCTTTTGGTATGTTTGATGATTTTATTCCTGTTACTTTTATATTTTCTTGAATATATCCGTTTATCCATTGCATGTCTGCTTTTCCTACGTCTATTTCTATTCCTCCAACATAGTTTATTACATCTGCTACAACTTCAAAGTTTATTGCTACATATTCTGATATGTCTAAGTCTAGGTTTTTATTTAATACACTTACTGTTTTTTCTGGTCCACTTTTTCTATATATGTCTGTTAGTTTTGTGTATTTATTATCTTCGTAACATAGATATGAGTCTCTATATACTGATACCATTTTTACTTCTTTCGTTTTTTTGTTTAGACTGACTATCATTATAGTGTCACTTCCTGAGTTTTGGTCATATTCATTGCTTCTTGCATCTATTCCAAAGAGTGCCACATTTAAATAGCCTTCATTTTCTACTCCTTCATTTATTTCTACATTGTCTAAGCCTTTTGCTTCATAGTCTATTTTTGATAATTTATTAAATACATATCCTATTAATACTCCTACCATTACTACTATTAATATTATTAATAGTAGTATAACCCTTACAAGTATTTTTAAAAATTTATTTTTCTTTTTTTTCCTTTTTGTTTTTTTTCTCTTTCTTTTTATCCCTTCATTTTCATAATCATATTCTTTATCCATTGTTATATCATTCCTTTTTTTGCCCAAATTTTGGTTATTTTTCATTTATTTTTTACATTATATATTATATTTTATTTTTTATCAACTTTTTTTGTGTTTTTTCATCAAAAAATCACATTTGATTTTTACATTTTTTCTGGCATTTTTATTCCTAATAGGTTTGCTCCTATTTCTAAAATGTTTCCTACCATGTATGTTAGATATATTCTTGCATTTTTCTTTTCTATATCTTCTACTAAAATTTTGTTTGAATTGTAGTATGAACTATATGCTTGAGCAATGTTTATTAAATATCTTGATAGTATTGATGGCTCGTTTTTGCTTATAACATTTTCTAGTATATTGTTAAATTTATATACTAGTTTGATTATTTTTATAGCCTCATTATCTTGTAATTCTTCTATATTTATTTCTTTACTTGCTGGTAGTTTTTCTATATTTTCTAATATGCTTTTTGTTCTTACATACATATATTGAATATATGGTCCTGTTTCTCCTTGAAAGTTTAATATGGTGTCCCAGTCAAATATTTCGTCTTTTATTCTACTGTTTGATAAGTCATTAAATATAACTGCTCCTATTCCTATTTTTTTTGCTATTTCATCTTTGTTTTCAAGATTTGGATTTTTTTCTTCTATTATTGCTTTTGCTCTTGATATTGCTTCATTTAGTAATTCTTCTAATTTTATTACATTTCCTTCTCTTGTTGACATTTTTCCTGTTTTTAATAATACCATTCCAAAAGCTACATGTTCTAATGATTTTGTGTATTTTTCACCTATTCCTAAAAGTTTTGCTGTTTCAAATATTTGCCTAAAGTGTAAATTTTGCTCATATGATGTTACATATAATGCTTTATCAAAGTTGTATGTTCGTGCTCTATATAGTATGGCTGCTAAGTCTCTTGTTGCATATGTTGAAGAGCCATTTGATTTTTCTATTATTATTGGCGTATTTATTCCCACTTTTTCTAGATTTACGATTTTTGCCCCTTCTGATTCTTCTAATTTTCCTGTTTGTTCTAATATTTCTATTACCTCTGGCATTTTATCTGTATAAAAGGCTTCTCCATTCCAAGAATCAAAACTACTTCCTAATAAATCATACACTTTTTGGAATTCTTTTAAACTTAAATTTTTAAATTTCTCCCATAACTCTATACAGTATTTGTCTCCTTCTTCTAATTTCTTGAAATTGTTTCTACATTCATTTAATACATTTTCATCTTCTTTACATAGATTGTTTATTCTTACATAAATTTCTGTTAATTTTTCTATTGGATTCTCGTCTAAATTGTATTCTTTTCCCCATAGTTTATATCCTTCTATCATTTTTCCAAATTGTGTTCCATAATCTCCTAAATGATTTATTCCAATTACATTATAACCTAAATATTTGTATATATTATATAATGCTCCTCCAATTACTGTTGAACGTAAATGTCCTATGTGAAATGGTTTTGCTATATTTGGTGCAGAATAGTCTATTACAATGTTTTTTTCTTTTCCAATATTAGATTTTCCATATTTTGAATTTTTACTCTCTATTTCTTCTAAAACATTTTTAATTAGTGTATTTTTATTTATATAAAAATTTAAATATCCACCAATAGTCTCCATTTTTTCTATTATTTGTCCATTAATTTTTATGTTCTCTTTTATTTCACTTGCTATTATTACTGGTGCTTTTTTTAAGGTTTTTGCTAATTTAAAACATGGAAATGCATAGTCTCCCATTTTATCGTCTGGTGGTATTTCTATGTATTCTACTATTTCTTCTTTACTTATTTTTGTACATTCACTTATCATTTTTGCTACTTCTTTTTCAAAATTTATCATTTTTTTCATACTCCTTGACATAAATTTAGCCTATTATACCATAATGTTATATAATAGGCAAATTTTATTAATTTTGATCTACTTTGCATTACTTTATACAAAAAATCAACATTTTAGTTGACTTATCAAAGTTTTCATCTTGTTACTTGATTTTATTTATTGGAGGTGTTTAGTATTTTTCAAAAAATATTGTATTTTTTTATTTAATGTGTTATTATCTTTATATTAATAATTTGGGAGGCTATATAATTTTAAATGGAAAAGTTGAAGGAAATAATAAAAAAATTTTGTACACGTGAGATTATCTTATATGTAATTTTTGGTGTATTAACTACTTGTGTTAATATTATATCTTTTATGGTTTTGTCTTTATTATTTCATATTGAGGAAAATCTCGCAAGTAATATTGGTATAGTTATTGCAGTCTTATTTGCTTATTTTACCAATCGTAAATTAGTGTTTAATTCAACTGCTTCTACATTTAGTGAAAATCTTAAAGAGTTTGGTAAATTTATTTTAGGTAGAACTTTTACAATGATAGTAGAGTCTGTTGGTTTCTGGATTTTATTTTCGATTTTGAATATTACGTATTTTGATGGATTAGTTAGCAAATTAATTATAAGTGTTATTGTAATAATCTTGAATTTCTTTATAAGTAAGTTCTTTGCATTTAAAAAATGAATATTTCATAAACTTTTTAGTAATTTTTATATCGGGGGCTAATCTTATTTTAGGAGGTCCTTTTTTATGTTTAAAAATTTTTTTAACACAGTTTTATTATCACTTGTTTTTATCGTTATCATTTCTATCTTTATCACAATTTTTTCTTTTCCCCCAGTTACTTTAACTGAAGAATATTATTCGAACTATGATATTAATTTTTCTTCTATTTATTCTAGCTTATTTCGGATTTTACTGGCCTCTCCCATCCAATCATATAATTTCTTCTTATTTTGGTCCTAGAACATCTCCTACTATTGGTGCTTCTAGTTATCATCAAGGAATCGATATTCCTGCTAATGAAAATACTTATTTTTTATCAATTATGGATTCTAAAGTTATTTATACTGGATTTAGCGGTAGTGGCGGTTATACTATAGTTTGTATATCTGGTTCTTATAAAATTTCTTATTGCCATGTTTCTCCAAATTTTTTAGTTTCCGTTGGGGATTCATTAATTGCTGGTCAAGTAATTGGTCAAGTAGGTCCAAAATATGTTTATGATGTTATTGGTAATCCTTTTTACGATTCTAATGGAAAACCAACAAATGGCTCAACTACTGGTTGTCATTTACATATTACTATTAAATTTGATGGTAAAGCAGTTAATCCCCTAGATTATATATAGTATAGTAATAGGGTACATGCAATGTACCCTATTACCATTAATATAATAGTCTCTTAATTTATTAGATACGCTCCATATATTCTCCTGTTCTTGTATCTATTTTTATTATATCTCCAATATTTATGAACATTGGTACACTAATTTCTAATCCATTTTCTAGCGTAGCTGGCTTTCCTGATGTAGTTGTCGTATTTCCTGCAAATCCTGGTTCTGTATATGTTACTTCTAATTCTACAAACATTGGTGGTTCGACTGCAAATACCTTTTCTTTGAATGAAAGTATTTTTACATTCATATTTTCTTTTATATATTTTAAGCTCTCTCCTAATTGTTCTGCATTAAGAGGTATTTGTTCATATGTTTCATTATCCATAAAATAATATAAGTCTCCATCACTATACAAATATTGCATTTCTCTTTTTTCAATTTCAGCACCTTGCAATTTTTCTGATGGGTTAAATGTTCTCTCAAGAACTGATCCAGTAATTACATTTTTTATTTTTGTTCTTACAAAAGCTGCTCCTTTTCCTGGTTTTACATGTTGGAATTCTACTACTCTAAATACTGAGTTATCTAATTCAAATGTAGTTCCATTTCTTAAATCTCCAGCCATATATACTTCTGCCATTTAAAATCTCTCCTTTTTATTTTATTACCTTAATTTTATAATAAGTATTTTTTCATTTAATATGATATTATATTTATCACGAAAAATCAAGAGTTTTTTTATAATATAATACCGAACTAACAAAAAATTATTAATTATAATATAAATTAAATAATTTATTTACAGATTGTTTTATTTGATATATAATTGAATTATAAAAGGAGACCAACTATGAAAAGTCAATAGAAAAATGAAAATTTTTTTAAAAATTTATAAATAGAAAAGAAGTCAACTTTAATAACCGTTTTTAGTAAATTAAAAAAAAACGGTGAAACACATTGAAAAATAAATATTTAATTAATCTAAATCAAAATCAACATTGCTTTTTAACATTTTGAAAATTATTCTAACAAGTTTATGAGCACATTGTCCAAGAGCACAATAATGAGTCTTGCCTTGAGAACGTTTTAAATCATAATATTCTTTAAAGGTTTTGTTGTGTAAGACTAAATTGTGAGTGGCATAAACGAGATTATATCTAAGTAATGAATTGCCACGTTTGGACATTCTTGTAGAATGTGCTTCAAAATTACCAGATTGATATATAGATGAATCCAAACCAGCATAAGCAAGTAATTGACAAGATTTATTAAAACGACTAATATCACCAATAAATCCATGAATTACAGTTGCTTGGTTATATGACATACCAGGAATAGTTAAAAGTTTAGATTTCATCTCATCAAGAATTTGTTTAGATAATTTTTCAACTTCTTCGATTTGTTCTGTATAAAGTTCAATTTGAAGAATAGCTTGTTTGATTTGTAAAGAAAGAGTTGGATTATCAATACCAACATAAATCATAAAAAGTACCACCTTTCAAAAATATTAATAACTATGACAACCTTCCACATGTGTTCGTCCTCATAAACTTGCGTGACATAAAAACTCAAAGACGAATAGTCAATGGCTTATCCAACCTATAAACAATTTAAAACGAAACTGTGGCAGTAAGCTCCTTTGAAATAGTCTAAGCTATAGAAATTTATTAAAAGTCCACAGTTATCACATATAGATTATATTAAATATTTTTACATTAATAAAGAAAGGAGTCGTATGGTTATTTAAGTTATTAAATATATCATACAAGGATTTTATGAAAATTTCTATAATAGATGAATTAAAAGGTTTCTTTTACCTCATTATAATTATTGGTTCTGCAATTTTAGCTTTATCTTTTATATATTTTATTGCAGATAGTTTAGAAAATTATTCTTTATCTAAATTCTTCATGTTTTTTAATGTAGCCGTTTTATGTCTCTTACCATTTTATTATTGGATATGTAATCGAAGGGAGAAAAGAATTACACAGAAATTAGAGGAAAAAATTGTTATAAAAAATATGGATTTTCAATATTATCGAGATATTTTAGATGAATATTCTCCTACTACTTTAAGTTTTATACTGGATGGAATAGAAATAAGAAAGGACTTTATTGCAAGTGTAATATATCTAATAAATAAGGGCTATTTTAAATTAACTGATGATAAAAAAATAGAAAGAACAGATAAAAGTTGTGAAAAATTACCAAAAGACTTAAAATTTTTATGTAGTCATGAACAAGATATGATTTACATCGGAACAACAAAAATAAGCGAATATATAAGGCAATCTGAAAAGATGCAAGCTAGAAGTAATAATTTGAGAATAAAATGGTATGATTTAGCACTAGAAGAAGCAGTTTCCAAAGGATTAGTTAATGAAAGATCTCTTGGAAAATTTGGAAAGTTTTCTGTCATATTAATTTATTTATTTGTTTTCCAATCATTTTATTCTTTTGTTTTAGGAAAATATGTTTTGCTTGTATTTTCTATAATTTTGGCTTTAATTATAGCTATTATGACCTATTGGGCTAGTGACGAAAATAAATGGGTTAAAACTCAAAAAGGATTTGATTTATACACTAAAGTAATCGGATTGCGAAATTATGTAAATGATTATTCTTTGCTTTCAGAAAGAGAAGTAAAAGACGTAGCTATTTGGGAAGATTATTTAATTTATTCAATAATTTTTAACAATTTCTCCAAATTAAATAAAGATGCTTTTGAATTTTATAAAACTATATGTGATATAATTTAAAATTTATACAATAACCAATATTACTTTAATGCACTAAAGCATCTTTATTTCAGAATACTATTATGTACTTATTCTTTCATTAATTTTTAGCTCATGTCAATATAAATTTAGTTTTTGGTAATTAATATATTTATATAATTAAAAAATATAAAATTTTTATTGACTTTATTATTTATAGTATTATAAAATATATAAAAATATTAAAGAAAGGAGGTAAAATTTAATGGAAACTAATAAATCAACAATCAAAGTAGTTATAATTTGTGCTGTTTTTGTTGGTTTTGTGATTCTTGGAGTAATATTTTATGCTATTAATAAAGATAAAAGTTCTAATATGGATGAAAAACAAAAAAAAGATTCAAATTTCAATTCTTCAATCTCTGAGCAACAAACAGAAAAACCTTCTAGTTCTTATTCAAACACATCAAATACAACAGATAATAATAATTCAATGAATAATTCAAATACATCAAGTAGTGATGATAATCCTAACCAAAATATTTCCTCTTCCCTAGAATCCAATTCTACAACTACAAAAACATCTTCAAAATCTAATCCATTATCTATTGGTGAATGGGGATATGCTTCAAAATATAGTTCTAAAAAATATATAGATGTTCCTGTTAAAGTAACAAATGTAACAAGGGGAAATTCTGCAGCTGAACAATTCAAAGAATATTGTAATAGTGATTTTTCAATTTATAAATATGAAAATGCACAAAGTGATATGGAATGGGTAATTGTAGATTATGCTATTGACTTTACTAATAATGATGTTAGTTCTTTCTATTTAGATTCAAAAATTATAGGAACAGGTAATGGTAATTCTATAAAATATAATGGAAAAACTTATATTATATCAACTTACAACATGACCACTAAAAATAGTAATGAAAATCCTGCAAAAGCAAAGTTTGCTACTCAGTTACCTATTGGTTGTACAGATTATTTAATAGTTTTAGGTTCTTCATCAAATACTCAAGCATTTTTTGCTGGTAAATAATTTGTACAAGCATTTTCTTTTTTATTCTTACACCAATTAAATAAAGAGCTATAAGCTCTTTATTTTTATAATTAAAAATCTAAATGTTTAATCTTTATAAAAGTAGCAATTCCCATTATAGTTATTATAATTATTACACTAACAATTATATAAGCTGATGTTCCTGTTTGAGGAAGTTTTGAATTTATTACAGTATCATCTTGAACTTTATCATCATTAGATGAATCTGAAGTTTTAGTACCAACTGTTACTTTGCAAGTAGCAGTATATTTACCATCTTCAGTTTTGACTTCTATATTTGCAGTACCATCCGCTATTCCTGTTACTTTTCCATTTTCAACTTTTGCAATTTTCTCATTATCACTTGTCCAAACCAAAGGCTTATCTGTTAAATCTTCTGGATTTAATGTAGCATTTAATATATAACTTTCTCCTTTTTCTAATAATAATACTGTTTTATCTAGTCGAATTGAAGCTATATTTGTGTCATTCCCTTTTGTTCCTGATAATGTATATGTTTCCTCATCATAATAAATTGTTCCATCTGAGCGAACTAATTTCGCCCATATTGCAAAAGATCTTTCACCATTAAATTTTGATAAATCAATACTAAAACTTCCATCATTTATTTGAGTCCAATTTCCCTCAACATATGAAGGCGTTAAGTCATTTATTTTTGCAATCATTTCTTTACTTGTATCATTATACTCTCTTACCTTTGCATTGTATTCATCTAATTTATTTTGATAATTTGTTCTAGCTGTTTCATAAGCAGTTTTTGATGATTCTAAATCTGAACCAGTTACATTAGCATCCACTTTGTCTTTATATTCTTTATATGCTCTATCATATATTTCTTGCAAATCGTCACATTCTGAATTTAATTCATCCATTATTGTTTTTATAGCACTTAATTCTGTTTTTCCCTTATTTTTAGTTTCTTCTATCTGTGTAAAAGTTTCATTTGGAATTTCAACAGATTGAAAATATAAATTATATCCTGTTTCAGATTTACTAATTGAAATATTACCATTTCCATTAGTTATCACAAATGGAAAACCAATTAAAGATTCTGGATCCAATTCAACTGAATGTGCATTAACTTTTGAAAAAAGTATAATATTGATTAATATTATAATAAGTAATATAATACATGCTTTTGTTTTTTTCATAAATAATTCCTCCTAATATTTTTTGTATAAACTGATATTTATATTATTAACATATTTTATAAAAAAGTAAATGAATTTTGTAAAAATATTTAAAATTATGTATTTAAACTTAATAAAATCTCTTTTGTTATTGTAATTCATATTTTATGCAAATTTTTCAAATATAGAAATTAATCCCATAAAAATAGCAATTATCATCAGTATTATATTCATTACATATCCAATATTAGAAAGAATTTTACTATAAGATGTACCTTTTTTAGCAAAATTAAATCCTAATGTAGCTATTAATATTGCAATATAAACTGATAATCCTATAAACCAATATATTATTATTGCTATTGATGGAATAACGATAGATCCTATTGCATATTTTTTTGTATCAGAATTTACTATATTATTGTAATTCTGCTGACTATCATAATATTTATTTTGTTGATTATTATTCGCATTTTCATTTGTTACATTACTTGTTATATCTAAATTCTCTTGCATCTTTTCTTTTTCTTTAAAATCATTATTTATATTTTCAGTATTTAATTGACTATCTATTGGTGTCCCACATTTACCGCAAAAGCTTGCTCCATTTTCAACAAAACTACCACATTTTTTGCAAAACATTTTATTCCCTCCTTTTGCTTAATAAATTATCCATTAGTTGATTAAAACAATTATAAGATTTATAAACATTAATTGTTTTATTGCATTTTATTCTTCCATTGTTCATTATTTTATAATCACACTTAATTTTTACTTTTCTGGAATCTTCCTCATAATTATGTATTTTTAAAATCTGTCTTATCTCTGCTCCAGTAGTTGTTGTCGCACACTCTACCATTTTTGCTATTATTTCTGGATTTTGCATGATTTTTACTGACTTATTTAGTGAATACCATGCTAGTACTGCTCCTGTTCCTTGTGCAACATCACCTGCTAAACTATTACTTTTATCTAAAGCTCTGTCAATGGAATTTCCAACAGCTATTCCTCCAATTGCAAAACTTGCTGCATTGTTCAATTTTATTACAAAATATATATTATTATCTGTATCAGTTGCAAATCCTGTTAATTGTGAATAAAATTTTGATCTGCAATATATAATATAAGATGCAATAATAACTAAAAAAATTATAATTGATATTAACGAAAATGTGTAATTTGAAAAAGAATCATCTGAACTTCCTATACTGATAGACACAAAAATTATTTGTATTACACAGAAAAGTAATACCATCCCAGCAATTTGAGCTAGCATTTTTCCAGCTGAAGTATTATTACCATTTTTTTTTGCCTCATCGTTAGAGTAGCAAAAAACTCTATTTATCATATTTACCTCCTGATATTTTAACTTTAATTATAGTATTTTACTGTTTACTAATTTAATTAACAATAAGTACTATTTCATTAGAAAAACTTTACCATTTTATAACAGTTAATATTTTATAATTTTTTCATTGATCAACATAATTTTATCTTAGCATAAATTTAAAAAGTAATCAATAGATTTTAATAAACTTTTTTATTATTTTGTCCTTTTTTGTCTTTATTTTCCAATAATTGTAATAAATTCTCAATATATACATTTTCTTCATTTTTATATTTAATCTTTCCAACTTTTCGTTTCATATTTTTTATTTTTTAATAATTATATATCCTTTATATGATTTTGTTAATGGTTCACATCCAGATTTTGTTATTAATACAGTATCTTCTATTCTTACTCCAAATCTTCCTGGTATATATATTCCTGGTTCATCTGTAACTATCATATTTTCTCTTAATATATTTTCTTTTCTTAAACTTATTGAAGGTTCTTCATGCACATCTAACCCTACTCCATGTCCTAGTGCATGTGGTAATTCATATTTATGTATTTTGAAATCATTTTCTACCATTTTAAATAATATTTTTGTATTGACCCCATCATACATTTCTTCAAGTGTCTGTTTTTGATTTTTTAACACTAAATTATATATTTCTTTTATTTCTTCTTTTACATATCCTACAAATATTGTCCTTGTCATGTCTGAACAATATCCATTATATTTACATCCAAAGTCTAATGTAATTATGTCTCCATTTTCTATAATTTTATCTGTTGGCACAGCATGTGGCATTGATGAGTTAACTCCTGAAGCAACAATAGAGTCAAAGGCTAATCCACTTGCTCCATTTGCAATAAAATACTTTTGTATTTCATAAGCTATCTCTTTTTCTGTCATACCGATTTTTATAAAGTCCAATAAATGCTTAAAACATTTATCTGTTATTTCACATGCTTTTTTTATATTATCTATTTCGACTTTGTCTTTTATTGTTCTCTGTTTTTCTATTATTTGTTCTGTTTCCATCAAATTATTTATTCTATATTTGTGCATATATTCTTTATATCTAGAGTATGTTACATAGTCTTCCTCAAATCCAACATTTTCACAAAAACTAAAGAAATTTTGGTAGTCTTCACATGTTATGTTTTTAACATCATTGACTATAACTTCGTCTGTTATAGTTAATTTTGATTGTACCATCTCTATGTATCTTGAATCTGTGATATATATATTTTCTTTTCTAGTCAATAATAAAATTCCCTCTGCATCAATTCCTATTAAATATTTTATATTTACTGGATTTGATATTATCATTCCTTCTATATATTGAGCTTTTAAAGTATTTCTTAAATATTGTAATCTTGGATTCATGTAATTTCCTCCTATTAACAAATAAATTATTCTAACCATGTCCTAAAGTAAATATTTGTATAAATATGTTTAACAAAGAATTAAGTGGTATCAATATAGTTATATAACATGATATAACTATAAATGGTCCAAAAGGAATATATTCACTGGCTTTCTTTCTTTTCATTAATAATAGTATTATACTTAATACTGCTCCAATTAAGAAAGACATAAATATGATAGATACCATATTTGCAAATCCAAAATATAGCCCTAATGCCGCCATAAATTTTACATCACCATATCCCATTGCTTCTTTTCCTGCTATTAGTCCTCCTATTAATGTGATTATAAAAAATGTTCCTCCTCCAACTAACATTCCTTCTATCGCATTTATTGCAAAATTTATGTCTGATATTCCACCAATTACTGCTATTATTAAACCGATTTCAAATATGGTTAAATTCAATCTATTTGGTATTATATGTAATTTATAGTCTATGTAAAAAGCTGATATTAACATTGGAGATAATATTAAATATTTGTATAAATTAATGTTATCACTAAAATCCTTTTGCATTCCATATAAATATAATATTATTAAATTTATTATTGCATTTAATAACATCAATGGATAATTCAATTTTAGTTCTTTAAAAAAATTTATTGTCAATATCTTCTTTTTTTCAGGTAACCTTTTATTACACCAATATATAAATTGACCAGTAAGCATTCCTATTATTGCAACTAGTACATAATATAATATATGAACATCATTTATATACATTTATTTTTCCTCCGTACTTTTTATATATCGTCTTATGAATAAATTTTCTATTGGTCTTTTTATTTTTGTATACCATAAATCTTTTTTATCTAATGGTTGTACTAATATTGGTATCATGTTTACTCTATTTGCTCCAATGATGTCTGTAAATAATTGATCCCCTACTACTGCTATTTGTTCACTTTTTTCTATTTCTAATAATTTTTGTGCTCTATAAAATCCTTTCTTAAATGGCTTTCTAGCAAAAAATATATATGGTATCTCAAGATCTTGTGCTACGTTTTTTGCTTTTTCTTCATTACTTGTATTAGATAAAATACATATTCTTATTCCCTGTTTCTTTAGATTATCACACCATTGTTCAGCACCATCTAATATTTTTCTATTGATATCTATTAGAGTATTGTCAACATCTAAAATTAAACCTTTTATATTATTGTTCCTTAGCAAATCTATGCTTATTTCTTTTACATTTTCTAAATAAAATTTGGGATATAAAATCACTTTTGTACTCCTTATTTGTTTTATTGTTTGTATTATATATTAAACTTTGAACTATATCAAGAGTTTTAATAATTTTTGTTTTTTAGGTATATTTTTATTATTTTCCATTTCTAAACTTTGTATATGTATAATTATTATATTCTATTTTATTTGACAGCATTACTTTTAATACACTAGGATTTTTTATTAGTTCTTCCTTTTGCACTTTTTTTAATGTTTTGATATGGTATTCAAGTTTTGAAGCACTTGCTTTATCTATTGTTTTCCATGCGATTTCCATTTTTTTTACATGATGACTTGCTGTATATTTTGCTCCTCTTTTACCTTGTTCTAAGTGCTCTTGCATTCTTCTATCTAAATCTGTTGTTATACCTGTATATAAAGAATTATCTTCACATCTAATTATATATATATAATATTCTTTATTATTTTTTATTCCATCTTTCATTATTATTCTTTCCTTAATATAAAAAATGGACATGGATGGTAAGATACCAAGTCATGTCCTTTTGTCTTAATCTCCTAAAGATATTCCTATATTTCTTGCTGTTTTTACTAAATCATCATCCATTGTTACTCTTCTTATATTACTGTTTTCTGTATTTCCTGATACTGCTCCAATTTCTTTGTTGTTTCCTACAACATCTTCTAGTGATACTGAATCTAATTTTCCATTTTTTAATACTGCTAGTACTCCAAATCTTCCTTGTAATGCAAGTTCCATTGCCTTCGAACCATATTTTGTTGAAAGTACTCTATCATATGCTGTTGGTGTTCCTCCCCTTTGCATATATCCTAAAGTCGTGTTTCTTGATTCTAGTCCTGTTAGTCCTTCTAGTTGTTTTGCTACTGTCTCTCCAACTCCACCAAGTTTTGTATTATCAACACCTGTTCCATTATCTCTTACACCTTTTACTGTTATTTCTCCATTTAATGGTTTAGCTCCTTCTGCTACTACTACTAGACTAAATCTTTTTCCTATTTTTATTCTAGATTTTATTTTTTCTGCTACTTTGTTTAAATCATATGGTATTTCTGGTATTAAGGCAACATCTGCTCCCCCTGCTATTGAAGATTCTAGTGCAATCCATCCAGCATATCTTCCCATAACTTCTAATACCATTATTCTATGATGAGTTTCTCCTGTTGAGTGTAATCTATCAAGTGCTTCCATTGCAACTGATACTGCTGTATTATACCCAAATGTAATGTCTGTACATGCTACGTCATTGTCTATTGTTTTTGGTACTCCTATTACATTAATTCCTTTTAATGAAAAGTCTCTGGCAGATTTTTGTGTTCCATCTCCTCCTAATGTAAAAATACAATCGAATCCTGCATCTTTAACATTTTGAACACATATGTCTGATAAGTCTTTGTATACTGTTTGTCCATTTTCTTCTACTTTATAATGAAATACATTTGAATTTGTTGATGAACCTATGACTGAACCACCTTTATGCAAAATTCCTGATGCAGTATTTGCTGATTCAAGTTTTATATAATTGTTTTCTAATAAACCTTTATACCCTTCTATGTATCCATAGCATTCTACTCCATTATTTTCTGCTGTTTTTACAATTCCTCTTATTACAGCATTAAATCCAGCTACATCTCCACCATTTGCTAAAATTGCTACCTTTTTCATTTTTTATCATTTCCCTTCTATTTACCAAATATGGTCTCTTTTTTATATTATTATACCAATATTTTTTAAAATTACAATATATTTTTTTAAATTTATATATATACTTTCATTAATTTCATGTTTCCATTTATAGTATATTCTCCTAATTCTGCTGGAATTAAAAATACATTACCTATTTGAATATCTTTTTCAAAGTTGTTTGTTTTAACTTTTCCTGTTCCTTCTAAAACTATATATGCTATAAATGTGTCTATATTTGAGTGTTCTATTATATTACTTTTACTATTAATTAAATCTATATTGAAATTATTAGAATTATATATATTTATTATATTATCAAAGTTACTATAGTTATATACTTCTGTTTTATTGTCTAATTTTATTACTTCAAGAGCTTTTTCTGTGTGTAATTGTCTTGGCTTTCCATCTAATCCAATTCTGTTCCAATCATATACTCTATATGTTACATCACTACTTTGTTGAATTTCGCATAATATCATTCCTCCACATATAGCATGAATTGTCCCTGCTTGTATTGATATAAAGTCACCTTTTTTTACATTAACATATTTTACATTGTTTTCAATATCTTTTATTGATTCTTTAAGATTTTGTTGTTTAATATTTTCTTTGAAACCATAAACAATTTTTGCATTTTCTGTACAGTCCATTATGTACCAAACCTCATTTTTGCCTGAATCGTTCTCGTATTTTCTAGCATATTCATCGTCTGGATGTACTTGGATTGATAAATTTTCTTTTGCGTCTATAAATTTTACTAATATTGGAAATCTATCCATTTCTAGACATTTATTACCGAAAATTTCTTTTCTTTTACTTTTATCATTAAATAATTCATATAAGTTTTCATTATTAAATGATTCGTTTAGTATTTGACTTATTCCATTACTATGTGCAGATATTTCCCAACTTTCTCCTATATTTTTTTCTTCTATTTTTCTACTTAAAAAATTTTTTATATTGTTTCCTCCCCAAACTACTTGTTTATAGATTGGCTTAAAAAATATTGGTTCTAGCATATTATCGCTTCCTTTTAATATTTATCTTCATTTCTTTAAAGGTTCAAATTCTATATTGGAAAAGAATTTTTCTCTCTTTTTCAACCTTATTCTGTTAATTTTAATACCTCTGCCTTTAGAGTCTCTGCTTGCTGTTTTGAGTCTTCTAGACTATTTCCTTTAACACCTATATAAAATTTTATTTTTGGTTCTGTTCCTGATGGTCTTGCACAACACCATGCATCATTTGATAATTCATAGTATAACACATTTGATGTTGGTAAGTCTATTTTTGATGTGTTCCCTGTCATCATTTCTTTTCTTTCTTGAATTCTATAGTCTCTTACGGCTTTTACATCCCATCTACCTATTCTTACAGGTGGGTTATTTCTCATTTTTGACATCATGTTTTGTATTTTTGTTGCTCCATCTGCCCCTTTTAGTGTGATACTTGCTAAGTCTTCTCGATAATATCCATATTTATTATAGATGTTTATCATTTGATCCCACAGAGTTAACCCATGTTTTTTGTAGTATGCTGTTGCCTCACAAAGAGCCATGATTGCTACTATGGCATCTTTATCTCTTGCATGTGTACCTACTAAACATCCATAGCTTTCTTCATATCCAAATATATATTCATATTTATGATTTTGCTCAAAGACTCTTATTTGTTCTCCTATATATTTAAAGCCTGTTAATACTTCTATTAATTCAATATTATATTCTTTAACCATTTGGTCAGCCATATTAGATGATACTATAGTTTTGATAAGTACACCATTTTGTGGAAGTAGTCCTTTCTCTTTTCTTTGACTTAACTGATATTCAGCAATTAATAGTCCTGACATGTTTCCTGTGAACGCTTTGTATTCTCCTGTTTTAACATCTTTTGCATATACTCCTAACCTATCTGCATCTGGATCTGTTGCTAAAACTATATCTGCATCTACCTCTTTTGCTAATTTTAATGCTAATTCAAATGCTTTTGGATCTTCTGGGTTAGGATATGCTAAGGTTGTAAATTCTCCATCTGGCATTTCTTGTTCTGGAACTACATAGACATTTTCAAATCCTAATTCGTCTAAAATTCTTCTTGCTGGTAAATTTCCTGTACCATTGAATGGTGTATATACAATTTTTATATCTTTTGCCATTTCTTTTATTGTTTCTGGATTTAATACAAGTTTGTGTAATTCTTCCATGTATCTATCATCAATTTCTTTTCCAATTATATTAAATAATCCCTTATTTTTAGCTTCTTCTTCTGATATCAATTTTATTTCTGAATAGTCTTCTATATTATTTACTTCTGTAATTATTTGTTTGTCTTTTGGAGCAATTATTTGTGCTCCATCTGCCCAATAGACTTTATATCCATTGTATTCTGGTGGATTATGGCTTGCTGTTATTACAATTCCAGCAATACAGCCTAGTTCTCTTACTGCAAATGATAATTCTGGAGTTGGTCTTAATGAATCGAATAAATATGTTTTTATTCCATTGGCATTTAAGATTAGTGCAGCACGTTTACTAAATTCTGGAGACATTCTCCTTGAATCATATGCAATGGCTACTCCTTGGTTTTCTCCTTTTTCCTTTATTATAAAATTAGCTAAACCTTGTGTTGCTTTTCCTACAGTATAATAGTTCATTCTGTTCGTTCCTGCACCTATTATTCCTCTAAGTCCTGCGGTTCCAAATTCTAAATCTTTGTAAAATCTGTCTTTTATTTCTTCGTTATTACCTTTTATATTTGCTAATTCTTTTTTTGTCTGTTCATCAAACATTTCATTATTTAGCCACTGATCATATTTCTCAAGATACTCCATCTTTACCACTCCTTTTTAATACCTAAGTATTTCTGTATATATTTTTATCACATTTTTGTGTTTTTGTAAATATCTTTTGAAAATATCTATTAATTTGAAGATTTATCATATAAATATGTGCAAAGCACAGGGTACTTAATTTGTATTTAAAACAATTTATCATTACATTTCAATGGGCACGGTGCACTGTGCCCTTACAGTGCAATATAATGAATAGTGAATAATATTATTTTTCTAATTCTTTTAATTTATTTAGCACTAGTATAAACATCGCATGTGACCAACCCAAGCCTATTACCCATGCTGGTTCCATTTTTTCATTATCTACTTGTTCTGCTAAGAAACCATGAGGATTTTGTGTTTTTACTACAAAATCAAAACACTCTCTTGCTTCTTTTGTTTTACCTATTTCTATGTAGTATAATGCCATCCATAGTGTTGCTATTACCCATGGTCTATCTCCTGTATAATGGTCTTCTTCAAATCTTAAATACCCTCCTGTGTATGTTCTTAATGTCATGTTTATTCTCTCTACTGTATTTTCTATCTTTTTCTCTTTTGCAGAAAATATATTAAATGGTACAATTGCTCCTATTACACTTATATCTATTTTTTTATCTTTCAAATTTCTTTTATAATAATTATTTTTTTCATCATAAAAATTGTTTACCATAAATTCTTTTATTTTTCTCAGTTTGTCTTGTAATGTTTGGTTTTGTACTTTTATTTCATTTTGTTTTAGTCTATTGTTTACAAATTCTGGTAATATTAGCTCATTTACTTTTATCATTGCTTCAAAACTCGCACAAATACTTGATAGTGAATATAAGCTCACTCCTTCATGCATTTCCCATAAATCATAACTTATTTTTTCTAGCTTTTCACCTTTTAAAATTTTGTTAATATATTTTTCTAAGTATTTTGTGGCTTTTTCTAACATTTTGAAATTGTCTTTTAAAAATCTAAAGTCTTTTGTTTTTAAATAATGGCTATATACTCCGAATATTACACTTGAGGTTTCATCTATTTGATACCCCCATGCTGGAGCTAATCTACCATCTGTGTAAAATCTTTGTTCCCACATACCATTTTTACTTTGCGTGTTTTTACAGAAATTTTTATAGAATTTTTCTGTTTCTTTCGCCATATTTAATAAGTCTAAGGCACTTGTTATAAATACTGCATCTCTTGGCCATGAATATGCATATCTTCCACATGCTGTTTTTCCTTCATCTACCTCCATTGCTGCTGCTATGCCTCCTGTCTCAGAGTTTCCTAGTAATGGATATAATAATATTGTTCTATCATAAACATTTTTTACCATTTGTTCATAGCTATTATTTTCAAATTCAATATTTGAATGACTTTTTAAGTATCTTCTCCAATATTTTTTTGTTTTATATATTTCTCCGTTATAGTCATTTTTTACAATATTGTCTATATCTTTTTCTATATATGGTAATCTATATTTCTCGCTATTATCATTAATATATATGTATAATGGTATTTCAATTTCTCCATTTGGCTCTATTACTTTTAAATCATATATAATTCCTGAATTGTTTGTCATTCCTATATAGTCTTTGTCTCCTAATACTCCACTTTCTATCACTTCGTCTACTCCATGTAATTTATGTGACATTATATCTTTGTTTGAAAATATAGAAAAATTATAGTCATGAGTGTATTGTATTAGCCCATTATCTATTATTCTTGAGGCTACATCATTATTTTGGTTTGTTAATAGTTTAGACTTTACTATTAGCTTAACTTCTAATGGAATTGTATTTTTGTTTATTAATTTGTATTTTCTTATTAGTAAATTATCTCCTCCTATTGGAGCACAATCTGTTTGGATTATTCCTAATTTAAAATATGTATTTTCTATTTCTGTGTTTAATACATTTGTCCCATCTGAGTAGTATTGATCATATACATTGTTTATATCTTGTTCTAGATGAATTAGTCCTGAATCATTTACTTTTACCCCTACTTTGAATTCTTCTATAAATTGCTTAAAGTCTATATTTGGATAAAATAGTCTTATTAGTTCTCCTTTTTTTGTTAGTCCCGCTCTGATTTTATTATTTCCTATAATTGCATCATTAAAATATTTGTTCATTTGATTTTCTCCTTTTTTTATTGTTAATGTTTTAGCATTTTTATAAAATTTATTAATGGGCACGGTGCACCGTGCCCCTACATCTCTCACATCTCACTGCTATTGTATAATCTCTACAATTAAACGCTCGATTTCACGTAAACGTAATCTTATTTCTCTTTCTTTATTGCCAATAGCATCTTGAGTTAATATATCATCCCTTAATATTGTTTCCATATCTTCTATTTCGTTCTTTATAGTTTTTACCTTTGCTAATATATCATCATTTATAGCATCTATTCTTTCTGGTAATTGTATTGTTTCTAATAAACTTATTTCATTATTTTTAAGTTCATATTTCTCTCCTAATTTAGGTATAGTTACTGGAATATCTGTTGTTTCTTCAATTTTCTGCTTTAATACATTCTTTGCTTCTTCTTCTCCATGGACTAAAATTATTTGCTTTGGTTTTGAGAAAAATGAATATATAAAGTTTAATAGCCATTCTTGGTCCGCATGACCTGAGTATCCTTCAATATATTCTATCTTTGCATTAACTGCTATTTCTTCTCCAAATATTTTTACTTTTTTGGCTCCATTTACTATTGCTTTACCTAGAGTACCTTGTGCTTGATAACCTACAAATAGTATAGTTGATTTTGGATTCCATAAGTTATGTTTTAAATGATGTTTTATTCTTCCAACATCACACATTCCGCTTGCTGATATTATTATACATGGTTCTGTACTTTCATTTAGTGCTTTTGATTCTTCTGCCGATTTTGTAAATTTTAGACCATCAAATTCAAGTGGATTATCTCCTCTTTGTATTTCTTCTTTTACTTCTTCATCAAATAAGTCTTCATTTTGCTTGAAAATTTCTGTTGCTGATATTGCAAGAGGGCTATCTACATATACTGGTGTATTCATTAAAATATTGTATTTATTTATAAATTCTACATCATTTGTACCATCTTTTATTTTGTTTAATTCATATAATATTTCTTGTGTTCTTCCTACTGCAAATGACGGAATAATTACATTTCCTCCTTGTAAAAGTGTACTTGAGACTATATTTAAAAAATCTTCTGCTTTAGTTTCATTTTTCATGTGTAATCTATTACCATATGTAGATTCCATAACTAAATAGTCTGCATCCTCTATCATTGTTGGAGATGATAAAAGTGGTATATCATTATTTCCTATATCTCCTGAAAATACCGCCTTTTCTGTCTTTCCGTTTTCTGTTATCCATAACTCTATTATACTTGAACCTAACATATGCCCAGCATCATTAAATCTTACTTTTATGTTGTCATCTATATCAATTATCTCATTATATTTTATTGGTTCAAATATTTCTAATGATTTTTGTGCATCTTCTGCTGTATATAAAGGATTTAACAATGTTTTTCCTTGTCTCATTCTTTTTCTGTTTTTCCATTCCATTTCCATTTCTTGTATATGCCCACTGTCTGGTAACATTATATTACATAAATCGCAGGTTGCTTTGGTTGCATATACTGGATTTCTAAATCCATCATTATATAATTTGGGTATTCTTCCTGAATGGTCTATATGTGCATGTGTTAAAAGCATGAAGTCTATTTCTTCTGGCTTATATGCAAATATGTCAAAGTTTTTTTCTTCTTCTTTTGCTTGACCTTGATACATTCCACAGTCTACTAAAAATTTTTTTCCTGCTCCTTCTACTAAAAAATTAGAACCTGTTACTCCTGTAGTTGCTCCTAAAAAACTTATTTTCATTTTTCTATCATTCCTTTCTAAGTCATAAATTGGGGAACATAAGTGGCTTCACTACGCGGACGCACACTCAGTAAAATTTGCTCCGCAAATTTTCCATGACTCATTCGCGAAAATATAAAAATAATAAAATAGATTTTCTTATTTTTATATTTTCTCTCATTTCGTCCGCCCCTACACCTAAAATATAACTTTTTTATAATATATTTAGTGTTTTTCTTGTTAGTCAAATAATTTTATTTTTTTATTATATTTTAATTTAATTCCTTCGTTTTCTATTTCAAATTTTTTTTCTATTGTTTCCACATCATAAAATATTACTTCATTGTTATTAACAAATTCAATGTTTATATTTTCTAAGTTTATCATTCTTATTCTAAAAATTCTTTTTATTATACTCTTATCAAATTCTTTATCTCCTGAGAGTTTATTTACTATTTTAAATTCCATTAGTTTGTTTATAAGTATATCTTCTGTTTTATTTATTATTTGTTTTAATTCTTCTATGTCATTTATATATTTTTCACCAAAATATGGTAGAAATTCATAATATCTTAAAATATACATTAAGTCTATTATTTGCTTCTTGTTTTCTTCTAAAAGAATTTTTGATGTTATTCCTTTGATAAAATATTTTTGTATTTTCAAGATATATTCTTCCTTTTTTTCTGTCTCTTCTATAGTTTTTAGCAAATCATTTTCTTTCATTATTTTAGCCTTTACAGCCATATATTGTTTTACATATAACATGTTATTGGCTTCTTTTATTCTGTTTTCTAGTTTTTTTCTTTGTCTATTTAGCCTAACCTCTAAATCATCTGGTGTTAAAATTCTAAAATCTGTTTCTTTTGCATTAATTCTTTTTAATTCTTTTTCAAATAGTTTTTTATCATTTAATGTTTTATCTATTTTTTCTATTTCTTGTATTGCTTTTGCTTTTATGCTTGAACTTTCTTTTACTAGTTTTACTGTATCATTCAGTCTTTTTAGTTCTTTAGCATTCCATATGAATTCTTCTTTTAATCTTTTCTTTTCTTTTGTATCATTTTCTGAACATATTATAATTGATAGCTTGAAAATTAAAAATAAAAATTCTTCTGATTCTTTTCTTTCTAATATTTCATTTAATTTATTATTTAACATTTCTAGGGAATTCTTAGTGTTTTCTAATTTCATCCATTCTTCTAAAAATTCTTTTCCTAGTAACATTTGTAGATTTTGATAAATTAGGTTTGCTTCTATATTTGGAATTTCACTAAATGTTGTGTTCCATGACCAGGCATCAAAGTCTCTTATGATTTCCGCTCTATTTATACTTTTTCCTTTTTCTAGTATAAATGGTAATGAGTTTCTTATTGCAGAATGTTCTTCATCTAAATATACTTTTTTTTCAATTGGTAAATTGTATAAAGCATTTAACATTGCATTTTCATTTTGTTCTGTTTCTATTTTTTTCTTTTGCTGGTCTACTTTAAATCTTATATTCTTTTTCTTGAATTGCTCCATTTTTGCCGAACTTATAAGTTTGATCTCATTACAGTCTTTTATTATATTTAATATATCTTCAATAACTTGTCTTTTAGGGTCTACCATTCTTTTTACTGTTTCATAATCATTATATGATGTATCTATTTTATATAGCATACTTAAAAGGAGATTTTTACAGTCTGCTGAAAAAGTCTTTTTTTCTAAAATTTCTTCTAGTTGTTCTGTATATGATAGCTTATGAAATAAGTCTTTTTTAGCCATTGTTTCATCTCCTTCTTATCTGAAAAAATCTTCAATTTTTTCATCTAATAATTTGCTTTGCAAATTATTTTATTTTTACCTTGCTTTACTAAATAACGAGTGAAATTTGGCGAAGCATGGAAAATTTGCAAAGCAAATTTTACTGCATCCCCAAAATTTCTCACGCTTTGCTCTATTCCCCTTGATTATCAGTTTGTTCTGGAGCCATTTTCAGTTCTTCCCATCTTTCTCTTGTCATTAATACTTCTCTTGGTTTGCTTCCTTGATAGCCTGATATAATTCCTCTTTCTTCCATTTGGTCTATTATTCTTCCTGCTCTTGCATATCCTACTTTGAATTTTCTTTGTATTGCTGAGGCTGAGGCTTGCCCCATATCTATTACAACTTCTATTGCTTCATTTAAGAATGGGTCTGTGTCGTCACATTCTTCTGCTTCTAACATTGCTTTTTCTTTGTCTGTTGTATTCGCATTTTCTATTTTTTCCATTATTTCTTCATTATATGTAGCTTCTCCGTCTTTTTTTAAGAAACTTACTATTTTCTCAACTTCTTTGTCTGATACATATGCTCCTTGAACTCTTACTGGCTTTGGTACACCTGTAGGATAAAATAACATGTCTCCTTTTCCTAAAAGTTTTTCTGCTCCTGCCATGTCTAATATTGTTCTAGAGTCTATTTGAGAAGAAACTGCAAATGCTATTCTTGATGGTACATTTGCTTTGATTAATCCTGTAATAACGTCTACTGATGGTCTCTGTGTTGCTATTACTAAGTGCATTCCTGCTGCTCTTGCTTTTTGTGCTAGCCTACATATTGCATCTTCTACATCTTTTGCAGCAACCATCATTAAGTCTGCTAACTCATCAATTATTATTACTATTAATGGTAGTTTTCCTACAACATCTTCTTCATTACCTGCTTCATTTATTAATGCTTGATTATAACCTTTTAAGTCTCTAACTCCTTTTGACGCAAATTTAGAATATCTGTCTTCCATCTCTTGAACTGCCCATGCTAATGCTCCTGCTGCTTTTCTTGGGTCTGTTACAACTGGGATTAATAGATGTGGTATGCCATTATATACTGAAAGTTCAACTATTTTTGGATCTACCATTACAAGTTTTACTTCACTTGGTTTTGCTTTATAAATTATACTTGTTATTAACGTATTTACACATACACTTTTTCCTGAACCTGTACTTCCTGCTACTAATAAGTGTGGCATTTTCGCTATGTCTGCAATAATTCTTTGCCCACTTACATCTTTTCCTAGACCTACTGATACTTTAGAATTTGATGTTGCAAATTCTTCTGAATCTATTACATCTCTTAAGTGTACTACTTCTGTTTCTATGTTTGGTATTTCTATTCCTACTGCTTGTTTTCCTGGAATTGGAGCTTCAATTCTTATACTTGGTGCCGCTAAATTTAATGCAATATCATCTGCTAGGTTTGCAATTTTATTTACTCTAACTCCCTCTGCTGGTTTTAATTCATATCTAGTAATTGCAGGTCCTACTGCAACATTTTCTACTTTTGCTGATACACCAAAACTAAATAACGTCTTTTGAAGTTTTGTAGCATTGTCTGTAATTGCTCTTTTTCCTCCTTTTAGTTGTTTTGGTTCCCCTGGTTCAAGTATTGCAATTGGTGGTGTTTCATAGTTTTCGTCTTCTACTACCTGTGTATGTTCTAGTTGTAATACTTGTTTAGTTTTTTCTTCTTTTTCTTCTTGCGCTTCTTTAAATAGATTTGATTCTATTACCTCAGGATTGTTTGTTTTTTGCTCTTGTCTATCTTTAAATAAATCTGCTTCTATCACATTTGGATTACTTAGTTCTGGTTTATTCTTAAATATATTTTCTTCTATTTCTTCTGACTCATCTAGCTTATCTTGTTTTTTATTCTTTCCTATAAAAGGTAATGTTATATTATATTTTGCTTTTGGTTCTTCTTCTAAATTGTTTATTGTAATTTGTTCTTCTACATCATTCATTTCTGCTTGTATTGCTGCAATTTCTTTACTTACATGATTTATTGGTTTCTTTTTGCTTTTATTCATTTTTTCTTCTTTTATTCTTCTTTTTTGTCTTTCTATTTCTTCTTCATCTATTATTTCTTCTTCTAGTTCTTCTTCATCTTCATAATCGTCTTTTTTTCCTCTTAATGCATTAACTAGCATGTCTATTAACTCTGCTGGTTTGATTCCAAATGTAAATATTATTAATATTAATGCCATTCCAACAGATACTGTAGTTGCTCCTAACATTCCAAATAGTTTTATTAATGGATATGATACTAATACTCCTACAATTCCCCCTCCTTGATTTTGGGCACCTTGATTATATGCTAAATCTATTATATCTGATAAATCATCATTTATATTTAATTCTCTACTGTTTATTTGTATTATTGTCATTATTGAACATATACACATTATTACTACAGTGTATTGAATTAATTTGGTTTTTAAATAGTCTTTGTCTTCCTTTAACATTGTTACTCCAATGATGAATGTTCCTATTGGTACTATGTATTTTATCATTCCCATTACTCCTCCAAGCATTGGGCTTAAACTTTTTCCTATATAACCTGATTTAACATATATTAATATTGCAAGTAATATACTTACTATTGTAATCATGAAGAATTGAATATTTCTATCAACTTTTTTTCTTTTATTGCTATTTCCTTTTTTCGCTGTTGTTTTTTTTGCTGTTGGTGAGTTTCTTTTTCTACCTTTCTTTGCCATATAATCTTCTCCTTCTTAATTAATAGTGAATAATTTATAATTAATAATTCACTATTCATTAATAATAGACAGGGGTATTCCCCTGCCCCCTCATTATAATTTAGGTCTATTTTAGTTCTTTTCTATTGTTTTGAATTGTCTTTAGTGTATCTAGCAATACAGTTTCTATTCTTTCTAATATTGCATCTGCATGCTCTTTTGTTCCATTTGAAATCTCTCTTGCCATTTCATTTGCTGTTTGTATTATTTCATTTTTTTGTTCATATGCTTTTCTTGTTATTTCATTCTCGTCAACCATTGCAATTATTCTATTTTCTGCTTCTTTAACTACTCCTTCTGCTTCTTTTTGTGCTTCTACTAATATTCTTGTTCTTTCTTCTTTAACCCATTTCGCTTGTTTTAATTCTTCTGGTAACTTTAGTCTAATTTCTTTAATTAAATTTAATACTTGTTCTTTATCTACTAATACTTTGTTTGTAAGTGGAATAGATTTGCTTTCGTCCATTAGTTCTTCTAAAGTCTCTAATAATGTAAAAATTTCCATTTGCTATTTCTCCTTTCGATTTAAGAAAAATAAACTAACTCTACCATAACTTCTTAAATCATACACATTTATGTCTAATTTATTTAAATTTTCTTTTTTTTCCTTTTTATTGTCTGTCTCTAATATTATTATACCTTCTTTTGATAGCACATCATTTTCTATTATTATTTTTAATGCCTGAATATCAAATTGAGATTCATATGGTGGGTCTAAGAATATTATATCAAATTTTTCGTTTTTTAATATGTCAAGTATTTTTTTATAATCATTTTTAATGATTCTGCTTTGTTTTTCAAAATGTGTTTTTTTTACATTTTCTTTTATAATTTGAATTG
The DNA here is from genome assembly GCA_948471115.1 of uncultured Clostridium sp. GTDB lineage: Bacteria > Bacillota > Clostridia > TANB77 > CAG-508 > CAKPSH01. The sequence continues at coordinate 1,815 of CAOKRJ010000005.1, read as the reverse complement.
CTTTATATGAATTATCACATAATATCACTTCTTTTGCTCCTCTACTAAGTGCTTCTATTCCTAGTGCTCCACTACCAGCAAATAAGTCCAATACTTTGGATTCATAAATTTTATTTTGTATTATATTAAATAATGATTCTTTTATTCTATCCAAAGTTGGTCTTGTATCTAATCCTTCTAAAGTATTCAATTTTGTTCCTCTTGCTTTTCCACTTATAATTCTCAAAATTATCTCCTCTTTATGGAAATTAATATACTCTGTATATATTTTATTTATTTTAAAATATAAGTCAATAAGATTTACTAAATTGTAATAAAAATTTAACACTTTTGTAATATTATTATATCTTTTTGAAATGCTATTAAAGGGGTTTGTAAATATTAACTTCCGTGTTTCTTTTATCTCAATTTTTAACATGTTATATTTACTGTTAGGAAACTTTTTATATTTTCTAATTTGGGAGCAAATTTTTTGCTAGAATGGGGGCATTATTATGGCTGTTGATTATAAATTAATTGGTGAACGTTTAAAGAAGTCAAGATTAGCAAAAGGTATGACTCAAGATAATCTTGCAGAGTCTCTAAATGTTTCTATTGCTTATCTAAGCAGAATTGAGACTGGTACTACAAAAGTCAATTTAAAACGTCTAAGTGAAATTTGTAATCTTTTAAGTGTATCAGAGGCCGAAATTATATCAGGAGCATCTGATGATTCAGAAAATTATTTGAATAACGACTTGAGTGATTTGTTAAAAAATTGCTCACCTGAAAAACAACGTCTTATTTATAAAATTGCGAATATTATATCAGAGGATTAGTAAAAAATAAGCAGGGTTTTCCCGTTTATTTTTTATATAAAAGCTATAATCCCTAGCCCTTGAGATTTTCTCCTTACAGTCGAAAACTCAAATGGGGCAAGAACAAATTAAAGATTTTTCTTATTTGTTCTTTACTGTAATCGCACATTTCATATACACTTTTGAATTCTAAAATGTTCTTTGTATGAATTTACAATTTTGTGCCTTAAAATTATTTTAAGTTTACTCCTACAATTCCTCCTATAGCTCCAGCAATAATTCCAATAACCATCATAATGATTGAATACATATTTAAACTAAATTGTTCACTTAATATACTTGAAATCAGATATAGCATAAATATATATATTCCTCCTACTATCATTCCATTTACTATTCCTCTTTTCTTTATTTTAGATGTCGCAATTGAACTTCCAGATAATATACTAATTCCTGTTATGCCTATTATTACGGGTACAATTGTTGCTTCACTGGTATTTGTATATGCTAAAATAATTGAAAATGCAAATAATAAAATTAATGTTAATACGACAGAAATAGCAATCCCCGTAGACATTTTAATTATATAATTGTTCATTTTAGTATCATTCCTTTCTGTGGTCAGAACCTAGTTCTTTCCTTCTCTTTATTTAATCTTTTTATTAATTATATTCAATGTGTTTAATTTTATGATAGTTTTAAATTTTTGCATATTCTATCTATATTTTTAATATGATTTATTGAATGGAGGTCTTTATGGATAAGAATAATTTCGACTTTTCTAATTTTTCGCCATATGACAATATGAATTTTGACCCTAATGCTATGAACGCAGAAGCATATCATAATCCTGCTTTTAACCCCATACTACAATATGAACAGGCTTATATGTATTATAGATATATGTGTATGCAAATGGAATATAAAATAAAATGTAAAGAATATGAAAAATTATGTGGACGCGATAGAAAAATTGAATAGCATGTCGTGAAAAATTTACGAAGTAAATTTTACTCGA